>JAKANU010000213.1 GCA_021812315.1 Pseudomonadota bacterium | reverse complement strand
CGCAACAGGCGCAGGCGCGCTGTGCGCCGGACCACGCCCGAGGTGACCATGCAACCGGCAATCGATCCAATCTTGGACACCTTGAATACCTGCCGGATCTCTGCCGTGCCGATAATCTCTTCCTTCTTGTCCGGCGTGAGCATGCCAGACATGGCCAGCTTCAGTTCGTCGACGGCGTCATAGATGATGTCGTAATAGCGAATATCGACGCCGTTGCTCTCTGCGAGTTTGCGGGCGCCGGCATCGGCCCGGGTATTGAAGCCGATGATGACCGCCTTGGACGCAATGGCCAGATTGACATCGGATTCGCTGATGGAACCCACCGCCGCATACACCAATTGCACCTTGACTTCGTCTGTGGAGAGCTTGAGCAGTGACTGCGACAGTGCTTCCTGCGAGCCCTGAACGTCGGCTTTGACGATGATGGGGACCAACTTGACTTCACCGGCGCTCATGTCGGTAAACATGTTCTCCAGTTTCGCGGCCTGCTGCTTGGCAAGCTTGGTATGGCGGAATTTCCCGGCGCGGTAAGTGGCGATTTCACGCGCCCGGCGCTCGTCGGCCATGACCATGAATTCGTCGCCTGCTTGCGGCACTTCGGTCAGACCCTGGATCTCCACCGGAATCGAGGGCCCCGCCGATTTGATGCTGCGCGCGTTCTCGTCGAGCATGGCTCGCACACGGCCGTAGGTGGATCCTGCCAGCACGGTATCACCAGTCTTGAGCGTCCCGGACTGCACCAGAACCGTGGCAACCGGGCCACGTCCCTTGTCGAGCTGGGCCTCAATAACAAGGCCCTTGGCCATGGCATCCACGGGGGCACGCAATTCCAGCACTTCGGCTTGCAGCAGCACCTGTTCGAGCAAGGTATCAATCCCCTCGCCGGTCTTTGCCGACACGCCGACAAACGGAGAATCGCCACCGAACTCCTCCGGAAGCACCTCCTCGACGACCAGTTCATTCTTCACCCGCTCGGCATTTGCGTCAGGCTTGTCGATCTTGTTGATGGCAACCACGATGGGCACTCCCGCTGCACGCGCATGCTTAATCGCTTCGCGGGTTTGCGGCATCACGCCGTCATCGGCGGCGACCACCAAAATCACGATGTCGGTTGCGTTGGCGCCACGCGCGCGCATGGCCGAGAAGGCTTCATGCCCGGGCGTATCGAGGAAGGAAATCATGCCTCCTGGAGTCTGCACATGGTAGGCACCAATATGCTGGGTGATACCACCGGCTTCGCCCGCAGCAACCTTGGCCCGGCGAATGTAGTCCAGCAACGATGTCTTGCCGTGATCAACGTGACCCATGACCGTCACCACCGGGGCACGCGGCAAGGACTCTGACTGCTGTTGCGCAACCTCGTCGTCGGTGAAAGCCTCGGGGTCATCAAGCTCAGCGACAACGGCTTGATGCCCCATTTCCTCGACGACGATCATGGCCGTGTCCTGGTCGAGCGCCTGGTTGATGGTGACCATCTGCCCGAGTTTCATCAGTTGCTTGATCACCTCCGAGGCCTTCACCGCCATCTTGTGCGCCAACTCGGCCACGGTGATGGTCTCGGGCACGTGGACTTCAATGACACGCACCTCAACCGGTGCCGGGACGGCACGTTGTTCTTCGCGATCGCTGGCTCCACGTCTGGCGCGTGGTCCGGAGCGCCAGTTGCTCGAGCGCCCACCCGAAGGCGATCCTGTTGCGCCGCGTGTCGGAATCCCCTTCTTCTTGGCTGGATCCCCGGCCCAACTGCTCGATAGCTTGGCCGATTTGACTTCCTTTCCCGAGCCGGGCGCCCCGCCCGTGCCAGTACCGGCAGCTGTGCCCCCACGTGCCGGTTTAACCGCGGCCGCCCCAGCCGCCGGCTTATGCAGCGTGCCTTTGAGCCCGGCCGCTTTGGCGGCGTCGGTGACGGTGGCGCCTTTGCTGTCGTCTGTTTTCTTGGCCACCATCGGCTTTTTCGCCGGTGCCGACATCATCAATCGAATGGCAGCAGCCTCTGCCTCGGCCGAACGCCTGCGCTTGCCAAGATCCGCGGCACGCGCTGCATCTTCCGCCGCATTCGCTTGGGCCGCTGCGCTAGCCTCCTCAACCTCGCGGGTCCGCGCCTGTTGGGCAGCCTTGGCTTTCTCCGCCTCGTCGCGAGCCTGGGTTGCAGCGTCCTCCACGGCTTCGGGAGTCGGAGCCACGCCACCAGCGGCACGCTTGCGGGCCGGTTTTGCTACCGGTTTGGCCGCCGCTTCCTCGGCTGCCTGCGCCGCCTCCCGGGCACGCGCCTCCTGCTCCTCGCGCAAGGACCGGCGTTGTGCCAGTTCTTCTTCCTGACGCCGGATCAGTTCAGCCTGCCGACGCGCCTCCTCTTCACGGCGCGCGAGTTCGGCGTTGTCGATCAGCGCCGGCGCGGGCGCCTCCGTCTCCGGCCTGGTGTGTGCCACCTCGGAGCCTTCCTCGCGTCGAACAAAGGTGCGCTTCTTGCGCACTTCCACCTGGATCGTCCGGGCCTTGCCACTTGAGTCGGCCTGTTTGATCTCGCTGGTGGACTTCTTGACCAGCGTGATCTTCTTGCGTTCCGGAGCAGTCATGCCGTGACTGGCCTGCAAATAGCTCAGCAGACGCTGCTTGTCAGTGTCGCTGAGTCGATCGGATGCGCCAGACTTAACGACTCCTGCCGCGTTCAACTGTTCAAGCAGGGTAGCGGTGGATTTCTTGAGTTCACTTGCAAACTCGGCAACGGTGGTACTGGACATTTGTTCTGTAACCTTTGGTTTGGCGTGACCGGCCCGGTGGGCTCGACCGGGCCATCACTAGTATTTTGTATTCATGACAGGGAATTCATGGCGCGGACGAGTCTTCATTGAGGAACCAGTGCTCGCGCGCTTTCATGATCAGGGCCTTGGCATCCGCCGTGGACTGGCCGGTGATCTGCGTGAGCTCGTCAACGTCCAGATCGGCGAGGTCGTCGCGGGTGTGGATGTTGCTGTCGGCGAGTTTGCCCACGAGTTCCGGCGTGATCCCTTCGAGATCGCGCAGCTCCAGCGAAACCTCCTGTACCTTCTCCTCGTGCACGATTTCCATCGTCAGCAAAGCATCCTTGGCCCGGGTGCGCAACTCGTTGACCGTATCGGCATCAAAACTCTCAATTTCGAGCATTTCCTCAAGGGGCACGTAGGCCACCTGCTCCAGGCTGGTGAAACCTTCGGCAATCAGCAAATCCGCGATTTCTTCGTCGACATCGAGCTTTTCCATGAACAGCCGTCGACCCGAGTCGGTCTCGCTGGCCTGTTTCTGCGCCGATTCGGCCGCGTCAAGAATGTTGATCTTCCATCCGGTGAGCTCAGACGCCAGGCGCACATTCTGCCCGCCGCGACCAATCGCGATGGCCAGGTTCTCCTCATCCACCACCACGTCCATCGCGTGGCGCTCCTCGTCGACAACAATCGAGGAAATGTTAGCCGGGGCCAGCGCACCAATCACAAACTGCGCCGGATCGTCGCTCCAGAGCACGATGTCCACGCGCTCCCCGGCGAGTTCGTTGGTAACGCCATTGACGCGCGTGCCACGCACCCCGACGCAGGTGCCAATCGGGTCGACGCGCTTGTCGTGCGACAGCACGGCAATCTTGGCACGCGAGCCAACGTCGCGGGCACAGGACTTGATTTCCAACAAGCCCTGTTCGATTTCCGGGACCTCCTGACGAAACAGCTCGATCATGAATTCCGGCGCGGAGCGCGAGAGAATGATCGGCGCACCGCGCAATGTGAGGTCCACCTCCATGATCATGGCACGAACCCGGTCGCCCATGCGCAGATTCTCTTTCGGGATCATCTCGCTGCGGCGCAGCCGGCCTTCAACCCTGCCGCTTTCCACAATGATGTCGCCCTTGTCCATGCGCTTGACCGTGCCGACAAATATCTTGTCGCCACGGGACATGAAATCGTTGAGCAACATTTCGCGTTCGGCATCACGAATTTTTTGCAGGATGACCTGCTTGGCGGCCATCGCGCCAATGCGCCCGATCGGCACGGATTCGACCGCCTCCTCGATGTATTCGCCCTCTTCAACGTCGGCGATGCGTTCGCGCGCATCCATCAACATTTCTTCGGCGTCCGGATTCTGCAAACCAGCCTCATCGGGGACCACCAGCCAGCGCCGGAACGTCTCATAATTCCCGCTGTCGCGATCGACCGCAACCCGAATATCGACATCACCTGAATACAGCTTCTTGGTTGCCTGTGCAAGTGCAGCCTCAACGGCGGCAAACACGACGTCGCGCTCGACGTTCTTCTCGCGTGAGATGGCCTCAACCAGCATTAACATTTCACGATTCATTCCATGACTCTCCTGTTGCAACCTGTTGTGGGCTTGCCCCGGGGTTTTCCCTGGACGCCCGGCCCTTGAAACTGACAATCGGCGCCAGCCGCGCCTCCTTCAATTCATCAAGCGCAAAGCGCAATGCCTGCGCTGGTGCTGGCGGGCGCTTCTTGCTGATCCGACGCCCCGGCTTGATCGCTGGCTCGTCATGCCAGACGATTTGCCATTCTCCAGTCCCGTGGCCCTGCCCGTCCGAGACGCGTTCGAGCGTGCCCCGAAACTTCTTGCGCTTCGCGCTTACCGTGGCTCCTGCCACGACCCCAACCGGAAACTTCAATGTTATATCGAGTACCTGTCCGACAAAGCGTTCAAAGTCTGCCGGACCACGCAGAAGGCGATCGATCCCCGGCGACGACACTTCAAGTCGGGCAAACCCGATATTGTCGACTTCCAGCGCAAACAACAACTGGCGCGTGACCTTCTCGCAATCCTCCACGGTCACATGGCGCTCAACCTGGGCCGGCCACGGGCAGTCAATGGTCACGCGCAGGAGTCCCGCAGCGGAACGCTGGATTTCCACCAGGTCATAACCCAGTGCGCAGACGGTTTGCTCAACGATTTCCTTCAGTGCCACGATCGACCATTGCTTGAATACAGGGCAAAAAACAATCGACCAAAAAAAACGGGCGGTAGTTACCCGCCCGTTTGGTCGTGAATTTTGGATTATACCCGCAAGCGGCGCGCCAAACCCTCTCAGCTATTGCGGCACGGTACCAGCCTGGATCAGGTACATCTTGTTTGGATGAAGATAC
>JAKANU010000212.1 GCA_021812315.1 Pseudomonadota bacterium | reverse complement strand
CAGGCGGGGCCCGCTTGGCGTCGATGGCGACGACGATGCACTGCGCGCCGTACTTGCGCGAGGCGTCGGAGATCACCTGCGGGTTGGCGATGGCGGCCGAGTTGAAACTGGTCTTGTCGGCACCGGCGTTGAGCAGTCGGCGTACATCGTCAACCGTGCGCACGCCGCCGCCCACGGTCAGCGGGATGAAGACCTGGCTGGCCACGGCCTCGATGATGTGCAGGATCAGGTCGCGTGCGTCGCTGGTGGCGGTGATGTCGAGAAAGGTGAGTTCGTCGGCGCCCTGCTCGTTGTAGCGCGCGGCAATCTCGACCGGATCCCCGGCGTCGCGCAGTTGCACGAAATTGACACCCTTGACAACCCGCCCCCCGGTCACGTCCAGGCACGGAATGATCCGCTTAGCGAGCATCAGCCGTTCAACTCGTCGGCACGCCGCTGCGCGGTGGCAAAGTCGAGGTCGCCGCTGTAGATGGCGCGTCCGCAAATCACGCCTTCAATGCCTTCGTCCTCAACCGCACACAGCGCTTCGATGTCGGCAATGCTGGAGAGGCCGCCGGAGGCGATCACCGGAATCGTCAGCGCCTGCGCGAGCTTGACCGTGGCCTCGACATTGATGCCGCTGAGCATGCCGTCGCGCCCGATGTCGGTGTAGATGATGGATTCGACGCCAAAGTCCTCGAACTTCTTGCCCAGGTCGACGACGTCGTGGCGCGTGAGCTTGCTCCAGCCGTCGGTGGCGACCTTGCCATCGCGTGCGTCCAGGCCCACCACAATGTGCCCGCCAAAGGCGGTGCAGGCGTCTTGCAGAAAGCCCGGGTTGCGGATCGCCGCGGTGCCGATGATGACGTAGCGCAGACCGGCATCGAGGTAGGTTTCGATCGTGTCCAGGTCGCGTATGCCGCCACCGAGCTGGACGTCGACGGCGCTGCCGACCTCTTTAAGAATCTTGCGGATCACCTTCTCGTTGAGCGGGTGTCCGGCAAACGCGCCGTTCAAATCCACCAGATGCAGGCGCCGTGCCCCCAATGCAATCCACTGACTGGCCATCTGCAGCGGGTCCTCGGAGAAGATGGTGGATTGTTTCATGTCACCTTGCTTGAGGCGAACGCAGTGGCCGTCTTTGAGGTCAATGGCAGGAATTAAAAGCATGATGCTTCAGGGCTGGTGAGAAAGGGTGGCCGCGTGATGCTCACGGCAAGCATGGGTCTCATGGGTTCCAGTGCAGGAAGTTCCGGTAGAGCGACAGACCGTGATCGGCACTTTTTTCAGGGTGAAACTGGGTGGCGAAAATATTATCACGCGCAATTGCCGAGCTAAAGCGCTCGCCGTAGTCGGTCTGGCCCGCGCTGTGGTGCATATCAGACGGTCGGGCATAGAAACTGTGCACGAAGTAGAAATAGCTGCCATCGGGAACATCGCCCCAGAGCGGATGTGGGCGACCACCCTGGTCGCTGCGCCAGACCTGGTTCCAGCCCATCTGCGGCACCTTGTAGCGACTGCCGTCGCTCTGCAGGCGCCCGGCCAGTTCGAACTTGAGCACCTCGCCGGGAATCAGGCCAAGCCCGGCGGTGTCGCCCTCGGCGCTGTGGTCGAGCAGCATTTGCATGCCGATGCACACGCCAAACAGGGGCTTGTTGGCGGCGGCCTCGAGCACGCTCTCGAGCAGGCCGCAGCGGCGCAGTTCGCGCATGCAGTCGGGCATCGCGCCCTGACCCGGCAGGACCACGCGTTCGGCCGCGCGCACCTGCTGCGGATCGGCGGTCACCACCACCCGGTGACCCGTCTGTGCGGCCACAGCTTGCAGCGCCTGCGAGACCGAGCGCAGATTGCCCATGCCGTAATCGAGCACCGCCACGGTCTTGGCGCCGGCCTTGTTTGCTACCAAATTCATAGCCGCTTGCGCAATATCCATAAGCCTTACAGGCCAACAAGGCTCATGTTTCTAGAGCGTTCCCTTGGTCGATGGAATGGCGTCGGCGGCGCGTGGGTCGGGTTCGACCGCGTCGCGCAGCGCGCGCGCGAAGGCCTTGAACACCGTTTCGGCCTGATGGTGCGCGTTGTCGCCGCGCAGATTGTCAATATGCAGCGTGACAAAGGCGTGGTTGACCAGGCCCTGAAAGAACTCGAACGCCAACTGGCTGTCAAAGCTGCCGATCATGCCACTCTTGAATGCCACGTTCATGACCAGGCCCGGGCGACCCGAAAGATCAACGATGACCCTGGAGAGCGCCTCGTCCAGGGGCACATAGGCGTGCCCGTAGCGACGCACGCCCTTCTTGTCGCCCAGCGCCTGATGCAGCGCCTGTCCGAAGGCGATGCCGACATCTTCGACCGTGTGATGGCCGTCGATGTGCAGGTCGCCCCGGGCCTCGATGTCCAGGTCGATCATGGCGTGACGCGCAATCTGCTCGAGCATGTGGTCAAAAAATCCGATGCCGGTGTGCAGTTTGCACTGGCCGCTGCCGTCAAGGTTGAGCCGCACGGTGATCTGCGTCTCGGCGGTGTTGCGACTGACTTCGGCGATTCGTTGCTTCATGATGCTATTGTCGGTGCTCGGGCACCCGGGGCTAAAGACTTTCCTTCAGGGCGGCAAGCATTTTCAGGTTTTCCTCGGCTGTTCCCACCGTGATGCGCAGACAGTTGGCAAGCAGCGGATGCAAGTTGGAGACATTCTTGACCAGCACCTTGCGCGCCTTCATGCCATCGAATGTTTTCTGCGCATCGGGCACGCGCAACAAAATCATGTTCGCTTCGCTCCTGAATGCGGTGACCCGCGCCAGCGCCGCCAACGCTTCCAAAATAATAGCACGCTGGGCACGCAGATCAAGCGCTTGCGCCGAAAAAACCTCAGCGTTTTCGATCGCGAAAAGGGCACATTCGCAATTCAGGACGCTGATGTTGTAAGGCGGGCGCACCTTGTCGACCTGCGCGATCAAGGCTTGCGGCCCGATCCGGTAGCCCAGGCGCACACCGGCCAGACCGAACTTGGACAGGGTACGCAGCAGCAGCACGTGGCCATGCCGCGAGAGCCGACCGATATAACTACGGCTGGCAAACGGCTGGTAGGCTTCGTCGATAACGACCAGGCCACCCTGCGCGCCCACGGCGCGGATGATGTTTTCGATGGCCGCGTCGTCCCACAAATTGGCACTCGGATTGTTCGGGTAGGCCAGATAGGTGATGCTCGGGCGATGCTGCGCAATGGCCGAGAGCATGGCGGTCTCATCGAGCTCGAAGTCGGCACGCAAGGGCACACCGTGAAATGCCAGGCCCTGCAAGGCTGCGCTCATGGCGTACATGACAAAGCCGGGCACCGGCGCGAGGATGCTCGCCCCGGGCACGTCGCAGGCCATGGCCAGCAGGCTGATCAGTTCGTCCGAACCATTGCCCAGCATGATCTCGAAACCCGCCGGCATGCCTGCGTAAGCAGCCAGCGCGCGGCGCAGGTCGTTGACCCGCGCTCCCGGGTAACGATTGATCGCCAGCGAGCCCAGGCGCTGCCCCAATGCTGCCTGCAACGTCGCTGGCAGGCGGTGCGGATTCTCCATCGCGTCGAGCTTGACCATGCCCTCGGACGGCTGCACGGCATAGGCGTGCATGGACTCGATATCCTGACGAATTGGCGAGCGCACGGACTCAGACGGTTGCGAACTTTTCACCAGCGCAGTTTACATGGCGAGCCGCGCGGCGCAGTGCATCAGGCTTACTCGACGTGCCCGAACCCGGTGGCCGCAGCCGCCCCCTCGCCAGCACGCCTGCCAGACCGGGGGCCCAACCAGTGAAACCGCGTCAGCCTGCAATACGACAACTTGTAGGCCAGGACGAAAACGATCATGCCCAGCACCAGTGCCGGCGTGTCGTCGTAAAAGGCCAAGGCCCAAAGCGCAAACGGCACGCTCAGCAGTGGCCCAAGCAGCGCGCCGGTGATGGAATTGCGCATCAAATTGGTCGTCTGCGGGAACAGTCGGCGCACCACCCGGCGCTTGACCAGACTGTGCAAATGCAGCCGGTCAGGTTGCCCGACCAGCGAACGGTGCTGCTTGCGGCGCAACATCGAAAAAAGCACTTCAACCACCGGGTAGGCACAGATCAGCAGCGGGCACCAGGCCGAGACCTGGGCATGACGCTGCAACAGAAGTACCGCACTCCAGGCAATGGCAAAGCCAACGAAATAGGCACCACCGTCGCCCAGGAACAATTTACCCAGGGGCCAGTTGACCAGCAGGAAACCCGCCACCGAAGCCGCCAGATTCAGACACACATGCCCCAGCTGCACGTCGCCAAGCCGCACACTGAGCAGCCCGATCGCGCTCAGGACGATCAGCGCCACGCCGGCAGCCAGTCCATTGAAGCCGTCAATGATGTTGACGGCGTTGGCCACGCCGCTGACGGCCACGGCAGTGAACAGCACCGCAACCGGGGTCCAGACCAGCAGCGCATCCAACACGGGTACATTCACATAGGTAATCGAAATGCCCGTGATAAACCAGCCCAACAGGCCGCTGCCCAGGGTGGCGAACAGGCGCTTGGCGACGCTGACGCGCTTGGTCAGGTCCTCGAGCAGGCCAAAGGCAAACGCCGGGGCACCGGCAAGCACCACCACCTGCAGCATCACGCGCGCTTCGCCACGCAGCAGCAGCGCACCGAGCAGCACGCCGCTGACAATGGCAATGCCGCCAATGCGCGGGGTCGGTTGGGTATGAAATCGCTGTACGCCAAAGCTCGAGTCCATCGAGAGGCGACCGTGCAGGTCTTTGGTCAATACCAGCAGCACGGCGACAAACAACGCCGCCGCCCCCGCACCCCACGCCGCCAATGGCCAACTGTATTGCACGACTTGCATGATCCATCCCCTGGTTGCCTCTTACTCAAAACACCCAACGGCGCACCTTCTTTGAGGCCTCGTCCGCGTGGTCCCCTCCCCACCGTAGCTAGGAAAGACCCTGCTGTCAACCGGCCTGCCAGCTTCGGAAACCCACGCCAGTGTATTCCAAATACACTCTGCGCCAACCTGTGGAAAATGTCAGCGACGCATTTTATTTATTGACGGACAGAACTTGAGCAAAAAAGTCTTCATCAAGACCTTCGGCTGCCAGATGAACGAGTACGACTCGGAGAAGATCGTCGATGTGCTGCGCGCCACGCAGGGCTACGAACCCACGGACGACATCGA
>JAKANU010000211.1 GCA_021812315.1 Pseudomonadota bacterium | reverse complement strand
CCGCAGCCGTTGAATCCTCACCTTTGTTCAATGGCATGGCCACCTTCCAGTTGAGAAAATTCATCATCACGGTTGGCCCGCTGAATCTCGAGCTCGGCCTGAACCAACGACCCCTCCAAATCCAGCGCTTCAAGCGCGCTGGTCTGCTGGGCCAACGAGTCCATGGGCGGCAGTTGGTCCAGGGACGCAAGCCCCAGGTCGTCAAGGAATTGTCGGGTTGTGGCAAACAAGGATGGGCGCCCGACAGCATCCCGATGCCCGATCACTTCAACCCAACCCCGATCTTCCAGTTGTTTGAGCAAGAGCGAGTTCACCGTTACGCCGCGTACGCCCTCAATGTCGCCACGCGTGACCGGCTGCTTGTAGGCAATGATAGCAAGGGTCTCCAGGGCCGCACGCGAATACTTGGGCGGCTTCTCCGGGTGCAACCGGTCAAGATACTGCCTCATTTCGGGACGGCTTTGAAAACGCCATCCGCTGGAAACATGCACCAGTTCGACGCCACGCTGCGCCCAATCCTGCTGCAACTCCAATACCAGTTGTTCCAGCCTCTCCATGTCCATCGCATCGGCGAATAGCGTGCACATGTCACGCGCCTGCATGGGTTGCTGTGAGCAAATCAGGGCAGTTTCCAGTACGCGCTTGGCATGCGCCATATTCATGATCTTGCAATTTCCGGGAGGTGCACCCTCGAAGTGCGAAATGGATCGGATCCCATTGGGCGCAACAGGCAGATTGAAAAATCTGCAGCGCCTGAACCAGTTGATCGTCCGGGTGTCGGATTATCAATCCTGCTGCGCGAGATTATAGCTCAGGCCCCAGGCTTCAAGGGCCCTTTGAAAATCCTGCGGTAGATCAGCCACGAATGCCATCTTCTGTCCGTTGACCGGATGAACAAGCACCAAACGATAGGCATGCAAAGCTTGCCGACGCATGCCAGCCGCAAGAGCGCCCCCATAGAGTTCGTCAGCGACCAGGGGGTGCCCAAGGCTCGCCATATGAACGCGAATCTGGTGCGTTCGACCGGTGTGCAATGTACATCGAACCAAACAACCCTGCGCACAATTCTCCAGCAGTAGAACGTCCGTCCTGGCCGGCTTTCCGGGATTGCTCACGCCGTCAACGACCGCCATTCTTAACCTATTGCGCGGATCACGCCCGACCGGCCCCTCAACGCGCCGGAAACCTCCACCCGCCCAAGTATGTTGAGCCAACGCAACGTACTCCCGACGGACCTCTCGGGCAGCGATCGCCCGTATCAGCGCATCCATCGCCGGTCGGGTCCTGGCGACGACCATCAGACCGGTCGTATCCTTATCGAGTCGGTGAACGATCCCGGCTCGCGGCAAATCCCGGGCTCCCGGGTCTTGCCCCAAAAGCCCGTTCAACAAGGTACCGCTCCAGTTGCCCGGCGCGGGATGCACAACCATCCCGGCAACCTTGTTGACGATCAGCAGATGCTCGTCCCTGTAGATCAGGTCAAGCGCCATGTCCTCGGGTCTGAACGCCTGACTTTGCGGCGTGGGCCGCAACACAATATCGCCCACAGCCATAGCTCGGACACGAGTCGCCGGTTTGCACACAACCATGCCACCAACACGGACTGCCCCAATCGCGATCAGTTGCTGCAAATAGCTGCGTGAAAACTCCGGTAGCAGTTCAACCAGCGCCTGGTCCAGCCGCAACCCCAGCAGCGCCTGATCAAAAAACAGCTCGCGCAACTCTTGCTCGGGACCAGTCTCCGCGCGATCTTCAGCCTCATTGATGTCGTGTTCGCTCGATATAATCGCCCGGGAGTTGTTCAAGAAAGTTGCCCCTCATGCTTCGAACCAAATTATCGGTTGTTTGCACCTGCGTGTTGGCTGGGGGAACGTTGCTGGTGGCCGGATGTTCGTCAACGATTGAGGACAAGGCAGCCAACTGGAGTCCCAACAAGCTCTATGCCGAAGCCAAGGACGAGATGAATTCTGGTTCCTACGAGAAGGCGATCACGCTTCTTGAAAGGCTTGAGGGACGCGCAGCGGGGACCCCGTTGGCACAGCAAGCGCAGTTGGACAAAGCTTACGCCCACTACAAATCGGGGGAAGCGGCCCAGGCCGTGGCCACCCTGGATCGTTTTGTCAAGTTGCACCCCTCGAGCCCGGCCCTTGATTACGCGCTGTATCTCAAGGGCATCGTCAATTTCAACGATGATCTCGGTTTGATGTCCTTTATTACTCGTCAGGATCTGGCAGAACGAGACCAAAAAGCCGCCAAGGAATCATTTGAGTCGTTCAAGGAGTTGCTGACCCGATTTCCGGACTCACGCTACGCGACCGATGCCAGGCTGCGGATGACCTATATCGTGAACTCGTTGGCGTCTTACGAAGTACACGTGGCGCGGTACTATTTCGGCCGTGGAGCTTATGTCGCCGCGATCAACCGCGCCCAGGCGGCGGTCTCGGACTATCAGGGCGTTCCGGCTATCGAAGAGGCGCTTTACATCATCGTGAAATCCTACGATAGGCTGGGCTTGAGCGCACTTCGCGACGATGCACGCCGGGTGATGGAAAAGAACTATCCGCAGTCCTCCTACTTGACCAGCGGGTTCAAGGCGGGATTGAAGCCGTGGTGGCAGTTCTGGTGAGAGCACTCAGAGCCTTTAGCAGGGATTCCTCGGAGTGAATGTGGCGCATCGGTGGCAATGCTGCCAATAGTCGAGGCCCATAGCTCATCCGGCGTAATCGAACGTCGCATACAACCAGAATGCCGCGGTCTGTCTCGCGCCGGATCAAGCGCCCCGCGCCCTGTTTCAGAGCAATGGCAGCCTCGGGAATGAAATAGTCGTTGAAGGTGCTGCGGCCCTGCGCCCGCAGTCGCTTCAGTCGCGCGTCGACCAGCGGGTCATTGGGTGGCGGAAACGGCAGCTTGTCGATGACGACAAGCTGCAAAGTGTCACCCGGCACATCAATGCCCTCCCAAAAGGAAGCCGAAGCAACAAGCACACATCCCGCTGACCCGCCCAGGTTACCTTGACGGAACCGGTTCAGCAATTCACGTTTAGGTTGTTGCCCCTGCACCAGCACCTGCAAGCTTTGTTCATTGCCGAATTGATGCAGCAAGGCGGCACCAATGGTCTGCAAAGCCCGTAGCGTGGTCGTCAGGACCAGCGTTCGGCCACCAATAATGGCTGCTGACCTGCCGACAAATTCAGCAACCTGAATGGTGTGCGACGGATCACTTGGCACCGACAGATACTCGGGTATATGGATGCCCGCTTGAGCCGCAAAATCAAACGGACTACCGACTCTCAAGACTTGCGCGGCGCCGAGCCCGCACGGCTCGGTAAACCATCGCAGATCAGTCGTATCCCCCAGAGTCGCCGACGTGAAGATCCACGATCTGGACGACCCGTCGGCGAGTGAGCGGTCAAGAATTCGCTCACGCATGACATCGGCAATATCGAGGGGCGATTCAACCATGCTCAAATGCGCCCCCAAATCAATCCATCGCACCGAGTCAAGAGCGCACGGAGCACCGAAAAATTCAAGTTGATCGCGAAATCCGCTGACCCGTTCGCTCAGGCGCGCCAGCTCGGGCGAAACGCCCCGAACCAATTCGAGTGCAAGCCCCACACGTGTGCATACACTGCGAACGCCGTCCAGTGCGGCCTGCCAGTCCGGGACCTTAAGCGTATCCGGCACCATCTCCACCCAGCGTAGCCGTGTACCGTCGGAGCGCTGGCCGACAATCAGGCGCAGGTTTCGGGCTGCCCGCTCCATCTCGCTCGCCAGAACATGCCAGTCTGCCATACCGCGCGCGCCCTGCAAACCAACTGCCAGAAGATCCCTGGAAAAATCAACCAGTTGACCGGTACTCAATCGCTGTCCCGAGAATTGCGTGCCCGTATCGTTCAATTGATGCGCTTCATCAAAGACAACTGTTTGCGCAGTCGGCAGCAACTCGGCCATGCCGGTCTCTCGGATCGCCAAGTCGGCAAAAAACAGGTGATGGTTGATCACCACAACGTCGGCATTCAGTGCTTCCCGCCGTGCTTGACTGACATGACAATCCCGAAAATGAGGGCAGGCCGAACCCAGACAGTTGTCCCGCGAGGAGGTGATGGCCGGAATCAAGGGGGACCGATCATCAAGCCCGGGCAACTCGGACAAATCCCCGGTGCGGGTCCGCTGCGCCCAAGTTTCAACAGCTGCCAAGGATTGCAGCACGCCGCGCGCAGACAACGACACGGTCTGTCGAGCCATCAGCAATCTTTGCAAACACAAATAGCTGCTGCGACCCTTGAGCAGCGCAGCGTGTGTCGGCAGTCCCAAGACCTTGATCAAAGCAGGCAAGTCACGACGAAACAACTGATCCTGCAAGGTTTTGGTCGCCGTCGAAATCAAGACCTTGGCACCACTGAGCAAGGCGGGCACCAAGTACGCAAACGTCTTTCCGACACCCGTGCCGGCCTCAATCACAAGGGCGCCGCCCCCATCCATCGTGTCGGCGATAGCTGACGCCATCTCAACTTGTCCGGGCCTAGGTTTGAACTCTGGCACCGCGTGCGCCAACACGCCCTCGTGCGCGAAGGTCTCGCGCACGAGGTCTTTGAGCCCCATCCCTCAGGCTGGCTGATCAGGGCTTACCAAACGCTCCAGTCTGGCGATCTCATCGCGCAAACTCAGCCGCCGCTTCTTTAATCGCTGCATCAGCAGTTCATCGACAGGATGTTCAACACTGGCGTGGTCAATCATGGCATCCAGATCGCCATGCTCAATTCGCAAGTCGATCAGCCGCCGTTCGGGAGAATGCAGGTTAGTGTCCATGGCTATTGGTAAGGGAAAGTAACCGAATCAATCAATTGGGAGAAATTCACGGCTTAGCTCGATAATACTTCCTTCAGGCGATTTTTTCGAACTCTAATTTTTTTTTGTGTTACCGGTATCCAAAGGTTATCGACTTACAGCGTCCACTGGCATTCACAAGGGAGACCGTGACTACCAGCAGGATCAGGTTATTTTGCTGACCCATGCTCGAGTCAGTGGGTGTGTGCTGGCCGTCATTGCGGACGGCATGGGGGGGCGTAGTGGTGGGCGCAAGGCTTCGGATCAGGTCATGATGACGGCGCGTCAGTTGTTTGAACGCTACTCGCCGTTGACCGATGATGCTCCGGCGGCCCTGCTGCAGTTGGTGCAAGAAGCA
>JAKANU010000210.1 GCA_021812315.1 Pseudomonadota bacterium | reverse complement strand
CAGCGTGTGCCAACTCGATGATCTGTTGACGAAACTGCGCCAGATATGGCGGCTTTGATTTTGGCATTTCGGACTCCTTCCTCGATAACGATAAGGTGTCCGTGAAATGGGGTCAACTTCAGACATGCACCTTGTCACCGAGAATAGTGTGAGTTGGGAGACTTTGATGGCCGCTCATGTTGACTACACAAAAACGAGTAATGAGAAATCATACTCTTGAATGTGTAAATTGTGTAGTCAGTGTGTAGTGCCTAAAAACAACGAAAAGTGAGCATTTATGCGGGTTTTAGAAGCTTTTAACTGTATTTCGAGTCCGGCGCATTCGACCACTCTGCCATCTCTCCGGTGTCAAACGGGCCCGATTATATCAGCCGGGCACGCGTAAACTCAGGGCGCAGACTGTGTGAAAGTGGTCTGTGTCGTCGCATCAACGCTTGTGGAAATGACCCGAATATGACTGGCTGGATGAACCGCGCTCTGGCGCTTGCGGTCCTGGTGACGTTGCCGCTGCTGACTACTGCCCAGGCGCTGCCGATGCGCTTGTCCGAAGATGTGGTGCCCTTGTCGTATCGCTTGGCCTTGACGGTTGATCCGGCGCAGCCCAGGCATCACGGCGAGGTCCTCATCGCGGTCGATATCAAGGCCGCAACGCGCGCCATTCGCCTGCATGCGAAGGCTCTTGCAGTGAGTTCGGCGACATTGGAGATGGCGGGTCGGAGCTACGCCGCCAAAACGAATGCTCTTGGCGAACAACTGATCGAGCTGGCGTTTGCCGAGCAGATTGCGCCTGGCAGGGGCCAACTGCGGCTGGTGTTTGCCGGACAGGTTGACGACAAGGGCAGCCAGGGGCTGTTTCGCCAGAAGGAGCGTGGCCGCTGGTATGCCTTCACGCAGTTTGAGGCCAGCGATGCCAGGCGCGCCTTTCCGGTGTTTGACGAGCCGCGCTGGAAAGTGCCGTGGACGCTGGCGCTGACGGTGCCGCAGCAACTCACGGCAGTCGCGAATACTGCGGTAGCCAGGGAAGTGCCGCTGGCCAAAGGCATGAAGCGGGTCGAGTTCCTGACGACCCGGCCGCTGCCGAGTTACCTGGTTGCCTTCGGCGTGGGCCCGTTTGATGTTCTCGACGGTGGCAAGGTCGGATCGACGCCGCTGCGTTACATCACGCCGCATGGGCGCGCCCAGGAGGCGCGCTATGCGGCGAGCGTGACACCGGCCATTCTGGCAGCACTGGAGAACTATTTCGGGCACAGTTATCCGTATGACAAGCTCGATGTGATGGCCTTGCCGATTACCCTGAATTTTGGTGCCATGGAAAACCCGGGACTGGTCACTTTTGCATCGCGTCTGGTGCTGGCCAGTCCGGCCGAGGAGACGCTCAATTTCAAACGCAGTTACGTGGCTGTACAGGCGCATGAACTCGCGCATCAGTGGTTCGGCAACTACGTGACGATGGCCTGGTGGGACGACCTCTGGCTCAATGAGTCGTTCGCCTCATGGATGGGCGACAAGATCACCGCCGGACTCATGCCCGACTGGCATTTTGAGACTGGCACGCAGCAGGCGCGCGCGCGCGCCATGCGTGCCGACCGCCTGGCATCGGCGCGGCGCATCCACCAGCCGGTCAACGACGAGGCTTCGCTGGCAGGCGCGTTTGACGGCATCACCTACAGCAAGGGCCAGGCGGTACTGGCCATGTTCGAGAGCTGGCTCGGTGCGGAGGCGTTCCAGGCCGGGGTGCGACGCTACATGCTCAAGCACGCCTGGGGCAACGCTGCGGGCGATGATTTTGTCTCGGCCGTGACCGCTGGCGACACCGAGCTGGCGGGTGCCATCCGCAGCTTCACCGAGCAACCGGGTATCCCGCGCCTGAAGGTCGCCATCGTGTGTGACGGCAAGCCCGTGCTGCATGTGTCGCAGTCGCGTTTCCTGCCCGCGGGGTCGACGGCGAGCCAGGATTCGACCTGGCAAATTCCGCTCAGGGTGCGAACGCCGGGCGGGCTGACGCGTCTGCTGTTGACTCGGGTGCAAGACGATTTGCCGCTGCCGGACCAGGGCTGTCCGCCCTGGGTCGAGACAAACGTTGATGGCATGGGTTACTACCGCAGCGTGTACGCGCCGGGCCAACTCACGGCCTTGCTGCAGCGCCCGGACTTGAGCGTAGGCGAATTGTTGGCCGATCTTGATGATGCGCAGGCCCTGACCGAGTCGGGCGATATCAGTGCGGCCGAAGCGCTGGCGCTGGCCGAGCGTTACGCCTCGCACCCACGCCGCGAAGTGGTGGATGCCGCCTTGGGCATCATTGGCAGGATGCAGCCATTGATTGGTAGCGAACAGCGCAGCGCTTACGCGGCCGTGTGGCAGCGCGCTTTTGGTGAGCGTGGGCGTGCCCTTGGCCTGACCGGCAAGGCCACCGATTCGGACGATGAGCGTTTGATCCGGGAGCGCTGGCTGGTCCGCCTGGTGGACGCCGGAGGCGACCCGGACCTGCGCCTGCAGGCGCGCAAGTTGACGCACGCCTGGTTGCGGGATCGCTCGGTGCTGGCGGTGGCGGATCGCCCGCTGGTCTTGCGCAGCGCCGCGATCGAGGGCGACCGCGCGCTGTTCGACGCGCTGGTGGCGGCGGCTTTGACCAGCAACAATCGTCGCGAGCGTGCCGACATCTACGCGGCACTCGGGCACTTTGAAGCCCCTGAACTGGCCCAGGCGGCGCGCGCGTTGTGGTTGTCGCCGAAACACGATGTCCGCGAACTGCTGGTGGCCGGGCGTGACCGAAACTCGCTCGATCCGGTGCGCGAGGGCTGGTTTGATTTCGTGCGCCAAAATTTTGTCGCCATGTCCCGGCGATTGCCCGAGGAGTCGGTGGCGCGGTTTCCGCAATTTTTTGCCGGATTTTGTGCCTCCGACAAGGTGGGCGAAGTCGAGCGGTTCTTTGCGCCTCGACTCGAGGCCGTTCCAGGCGGCACCACGCACCTCAGACAGGCCCTGGAGAGCATACGCCTGTGCGCGGCCTACCGCGCTTTGCAGAAAGATAGCCTGAGCGACTTCCTGGCCGGACGCTGAGACGCGCACCGCGGGCTAGGCGTCGGGCTTGAGCAGCGCCAGGGCGCCGGCGAGCTCGTCCTGCCCGATGCCGGCGATCGGCTGCAGGCAGGCGAGTTTGGCGAATGCGCCTGGTCCATGCTCGCGCAGTGTCCGGATGGCCGCAGCCGCCTCTTGCGGTGAGTCCAGGCCCGAGCTTTGCAACAACACGCGCCCGCCGGGCTGCTGCAGCTTGAAGTAGAACTTGCCGTCGCGCTCCCGGTATTGCTTGAATTGCGGCAGCGCTGGCTTGCTGCTGCGTTGCCCCGGCGCTGCAGCGCTGGCCACGCGCAGGTCGCGCAGGCCCACGGCGCGACGCAATTCGGCGGTAAAGGGGCGCGCCCGGGCGCGCGCCTTGTCGGCGCCCCGAAGAAGGATCTGCTCGATTTCGGCCGGGTTCGCCATCAGGGCGCTGTAGCGCTCGCGCATCGGCGCGATCTCCCGATCAATGCGCTCGAACAGCATCTGCTTGGCGTCGGCCCAGGCAATGCCTGTGCCGTAGGCCTGGCGCAGCGCCAGCGTTTCCTGCGCGCTGGCGAAGGCCTGATAAATCTGAAACAGTGCTGAACCTTCAGTTTGCTTTGGCTCGCCCGGCGCGCGCGAGTCGGTGACGATGCCGGACACCAGCTTTTCAAGCTCACGCCGTGGCGCAAACAAGGCAATGTGGTTGTCGTAGCTTTTGCTCATCTTGCGTCCGTCCAGACCCGGCAGGGTCGCCACATCTTCTTCAACGGCCGCTTGTGGCAGAGTGAAATGCTCACCATAGAGGTGGTTGAAGCGTTGCGCGATATCGCGCGCCATCTCGATGTGTTGCACCTGGTCACGGCCCACCGGGACCTGATGTGCGTTGAACATCAGGATGTCGGCGGCCATCAGGACCGGGTACATGAACAGCCCCACGTTGACGTTGGCGTCGGGTTCCTCCTGGGCGGCGAGATTCTGGTCGACCGCCGCTTTGTAGGCATGCGCCCGATTCAACAGTCCCTTGGAAGTGACGCAGGTCAGCAACCAGGTAAGTTCGGCAATCTCGGGTACGTCGGACTGTCGGTAAAAAGTCACGCGCTCGGGATCCAGACCGGCGGCGAGCCAACTGGCGGCAATTTCCAGGGTTGAGCGCTGAATGCGCGCGGGATCGTCGATCTTGATCAGCGCGTGGTAGTCGGCGAGGAAGTAGAAGCTCTCCACGTCCGCTCGCTGGCTGGCCTGTACCGAGGGTCGGATCGAGCCGACGTAGTTCCCCAGGTGCGGAGTGCCGGAAGGGGTGATGCCGGTGAGGTAGCGTTTGAGACTCATGCGAAATTCGATTGTTCAGACGGTTTGTGCTCTAGCCCAGGAGCATGGAAATGGGTGTCAGCAGGAGGTCAAGCACGGCGTAGGTCAGGCTCATCAGGGGCTGCATCCAGAGCGTGCTGACGACACCGGCGACGAGCAGGCCCATGACAATGAAGAAGCCCCAGGGCTCAACGCGCGAGACCAGCTCGGCCTGCCGGTAGGGCAACAAGCCCACCAGGATGCGCCCGCCGTCGAGCGGAGGCAGCGGGAAGAGATTGAATACAAACATCACCACATTCACCAGCACGCCGCCTTGCGCCATTTGCAGAAAGAACGGTTCGCTCACGTCGGCGCCTTTGAGCACATACAGCAGTGCACCCCACAGCAAGGCCTGGATGAAGTTGGCCGCCGGTCCCGCCAGCGCCACCCAGATCATGTTGCGCTTGGGGTTGCGCAGATTCCCAAACCGTACCGGCACCGGCTTGGCGTAGCCAAACAGGAAGGCGCCCGAGGTGGCAAAGTACAGTAGCAGGGGCATCAGGATGGTGCCTACCGGGTCGATGTGTTTGACCGGGTTGAGCGTGATGCGCCCCAGCACATAGGCGGTGTTGTCACCAAAATGGCGAGCCGCATAGCCGTGGGCGGCTTCGTGGACGGTGATGGCAAACAATACCGGCAGGGCGTAGAGAGCAACAGTCTGAATCAGGTGGGCGATATCCATGGCGCTATTGTCTCAGAGGGGAGAGACCCAGCGCTGCCAGGGGGCCGCGGCCCTGACGAACAACGACGGGTTCATCGCCGCTGAGGTCGACCACCGTGGTGGCCTCCAGGACACAGGCGCCGGCATCGATCACCGCGCCAATCTGATTCTTGTAGCGTTCAA
>JAKANU010000209.1 GCA_021812315.1 Pseudomonadota bacterium | reverse complement strand
TGTGTTTTGATGCCAAAACTGGCACCGTGATCGAGGCCATCAAGCAGTCTTTGGAGACCGAGGGGATGGGCGACCTGGCGCAGTCGGTTGTGGCCGATGGTGGCGACGGCGCGGCACCCAAGCCGGTTCTATTCAAGCGGCGTAAAGCACTGGAATCGTTGCGCATATTTTTGCCGCGCGTGACCTGGGTGCAGGCCGATAAACGCGAGCACATGCACCGCCGCGAATTGATTTATGAGAGCGACGTTCTTTCCCAAATTGATTGGGCCGGCGTGCGAACCGATGCGCTGGCGCGCGAGTGGGCGCCGGACGCGCCGGGGTCGATTGCCTTGCAAGCTCAGCAGTTGCAGGTGGGGCTGGATGTGCTGGAGCATCCGCAGGATGTCCTACGCCGCGCCGCTACGCCCGGCAGTGTGGCGCTGGACCGTGCCCGCTTGGTGCGCGGCTTGCTGGACATCGCTTCCAACGCCTGGTGGGTTTGGGCCTGGGTTGATGCGGTTTGCACACGCTTGCTGCATAGCTACGACGAAAATGCCGTCGCAGCCAGCAGTGCTTCGTTGCTGGAGCGTTTACGCGTCGACCTCGAGCACGAGCGCGACCGTCTGGCGCAAGCCGTATTTGATGCTGGTGTGGCCAGTGGCCAGATCGAATTCAGGCTGCGTGCAGATGTCACAGATTTTGAAATTCCTGCGGAATTCACTTTGGCGCTGGCGGGAAGACCCCAGCCGCTGGCGCGCGAGGACGGCCTATTGATCGAAAAGAGTCTGTTTGAGCCGGTGATTACGGCCTTGACCGACAGTGGACTGGAGCGCGACGTGGCATGCTATCTGGACGGTCAGGCGGCGCTGCAATGGTGGCACCGCAACGTTGCCAAGGCGCAATATGGTTTGCAAGGCTGGAAGCGAAACAAGGTGTACCCGGATTTTGTTTTTGCGCGCTTGGGCGCTCCCGGTATCGAAGGCGGTGCAAGCGCCAAGCTGGTGGTGCTTGAAACCAAAGGACTGCAACTGGCCGGTGCCAATGACACGGTCTACAAACAGGCGCTGCTCGATCGGCTCACAAGAGCGTTTGCTGATGAATCGCTGCAATCCGTAGGGGGACTCGAACTGGTAGGCCAGACCCAATCGGTGCAATGCGACATGGTGTTCGACGCTGACTGGCGCGGTACGCTAAACGCCAGGCAGTTTGCCTTGTCGCGTTGAATGCTATTGTTTGTATAGCTTCCCACGCTTATTCGACGGGCGTTAGAGGCTAGTTCTACCTATAAATGACACGGTGCCAGCAGCACCAGCAGTGCGCCAGCGCCACCGTCGGCGGGCTTGGCCTGGACAAAAGCGAGTACCGCTTTCATTTGCGCTAGCCAGTTGTGAACGCGGTTTTTGAGTACCGGCGCCTTGCCCGGCGAGCCCAGGCCTTTGCCGTGCACCACGCGCACGCAGCGGATGCCCTGTTGCTGTGCCTCGCGAATGAAATGGCCGAGTTGTTCACGCGCTTCGTCGCGGCGCAGGCCATGCAGGTCAAGCTGGCGCTGGATGCTCCAGTCGCCCCGGCGCAGCCTGCGCGTGACGTCGACACCGATGCCGTCCTGGCGAAAGCTCAGCAGATCGTCGGCATCGAGCAGGGTGCCGATGTCAAACTCGTCGCTGATGGATTCGCGCAGGACCGCCTGCTGGTCCTTTTCATACTGCATCGCCAGGGGCACCTTGCGCTCCTTTTTATGTAGCACCTTATGCTTGTCTGGCAAGGGTTGCACGGCTCCAGCGGCTCGAACAAAGAGGTCTTTTGCGGCGCTCGCGCGCTGCCGTTCGCGGGCTTGTTCGGCCTCATGCTGAGCTTGTTGCAGCAAGCGCGCTTCGATCTCGCGCTTGACCAGCTTGAGATCGGCCAGGCTGCTGACCTTGGTTGGGCGCAGGCTCACAGCAGGCCGCTCTCGGCCATCGACAGCGCCTGGCCGGGCGCGACGATGATGTGATCGAGCACGCGCACGTCCACCAGCGCCAGCGCCGCCTTGAGCGTCTGCGTCAGCGTCTCGTCGGCGCGAGAGGGCTGCACCGTGCCGCTGGGGTGGTTGTGCGCCAGCACCACCGCTGCAGCCTGGTGCTGCAGCGCGCGCAGCACCACTTCACGCGGGTAGACGCTGGTCTGCGTGAGCGTGCCGCGAAACAGCTCCTCCATGGCCAGCAGGCGGTTTTGCGCGTCCAGAAAGAGCAGCGCAAAGACCTCGTGTCCGCGGGCTGACAACTTCAATTGGAGGTACTGTTTGACGGCGTCGGGCGTGGCAAAGATGGTGCGCTCCTGCAGACGCTGGGCCAGGGCGCGGCGCGCCAGCTCCAGCACCGCGACCAGCTCGGCGCGTTTGGCCGGGCCCAGGCCCTTGATGCGTTTGAGGTCATCGGCGCTGGCGTTGAGCAGTCCGGCAATGCCGTCAAAGCCCGCGCTGCCAGCTTCGCCCGAGCCACCGAGCTGCAGCAGTTCCTGCGCCATTTGCAGCACACCCTTGCCTTTGATTCCGGTGCGCAGCAGCAGCGCGAGCAGTTCGACGTCGCTCAGGGCGTCGGCGCCACGCGCGAGAAGTTTTTCGCGCGGGCGCGCGTCGGCGGGCAGATCTTTCAGGGGCATGGTTGAGGTTCTTAGAATGGAGGTCAGTTTATACGGGACTCACATGACTTTGGCTGCCAGCGGCGCGTCGCTCCAGGAAATTCTGCTCGCCGAGCCGCGCGGCTTTTGCGCGGGGGTGGACCGGGCCATCGAAATTGTCGAACGCGCACTGGAAAAGTTTGGCGCGCCCATCTATGTGCGTCATGAAATCGTCCACAACACCTACGTGGTGAATGACCTGAAGGCCAAGGGTGCTATCTTTATTGAAGCGCTCGACGCAGTGCCGGCGGGCGCTACGCTGGTTTTCTCTGCTCATGGTGTGAGCCGCGCCGTGCAGGATGAGGCCGCCGCACGCGGCTTTCGAATCTTTGACGCCACCTGTCCGCTGGTGACCAAGGTGCACGTCGAAGTCGCCAAGCTGCACAGGCAGGGCTACGAGTTCATCATGATCGGTCACAAGGGCCACCCTGAAGTGGAAGGCACCATGGGGCAGCTCGACAGTGGCATTCATCTGGTCGAGGACGTCGCCGACGTGGCCCGCTTGCAGCCCGCGCAGACCGAGCGTCTGGCGCTGGTCACGCAGACCACCTTGAGCGTCGACGACGCGGCCGAGATTGCGGCCGCCGTCAAGGCGCGCTTTCCCGGGGTGCGTGAGCCCAAGCAGCAGGACATTTGTTATGCAACACAAAACCGGCAGGACGCGGTGAAGATCATCAGCGCGCGGGTGGATGTGCTGATCGTGGTGGGCAGTCCGACGAGTTCGAACAGCAACCGTCTGGCCGAGTTGGCGCGCAAGCTTGGCACGCCGAGTTACATGGTCGATGCCGCCGAAGAGTTGCAGGCGAGCTGGTTTGACGGCCGTCCGCGCGTCGGTCTGACGGCGGGCGCTTCGGCACCGGAAATCCTCGTCAATCAGGTGATCGCGCGGCTCAAGGCCTTGGGTGCGGTTTCGGTGCGCAAGATGGCCGGCATTGAGGAGACGGTGAAATTCCCCTTGCCCAAAGGCCTCAAGCGCCAGGCCAATCCCGCTGGCAGCGGCACCGGCGAGGCTTCGAATGATGCATGACAAGCTGCTTGATCGCTCTGATATTGATAGCGCACTACGCTTGTTTGACGGCCATCACGAGGCATTTTTGCGCAAGACACCAGTGCTCAAGCTGGACGGCAGGGCGCTCGGACTGAAGCTTGGAGAGCTCTGGCTCAAGCTCGAACAGCTGCAGGTCGGAGGCAGTTTCAAGGCGCGCGGCATGTTGCACCGCATGCTGGCGAACCCGATTCCGCCAAGCGGCGTGATCATTGCTTCCGGTGGCAACGCCGGGATTGCCGCAGCGGCAGCGGCACGCTCGCTTGGCGTCGCCTGCGAGGTGTTTGTGCCGAGGATCACCAGCGCGGCCAAGCGCGATCGACTGCGCCAGCTCGGCGCCACGGTAGTGGTCGGTGGCGCGGCCTATGCGCAGGCGCATGAGGCGTGCCTGCAGCGACAGCGCCTGAGCGGAGCATTGCTGCTGCACGCCTACGATCAGGTCGAGGTCGTTGCTGGTGCTGGCACGCTGGCCGCCGAGATCGAGGAACAGGCCGGTCTGCCCGACAGCGTGCTGGTGAGCGTGGGCGGCGGCGGTCTGATTGGCGGCGTGGCCGCCTGGTTTGAACGCCGTGCCCGCATCGTGGCCCTGGAGCCGACGCTGGCACCGACTTTGTATCGGGCGCGCGCCGCCGGTGCACCGGTGGATGTAGAGGTCAGCGGCATGGCCGCCGATTCGCTCGGTGCCAAGCGCATCGGGGCCATTGCCTGGCGACTGACGCAAGCCCACGTCAGCGACGCGCTGCTGCTGGGCGACGATGCTATCGCCGCGGCACAGGCCTGGCTGTGGACCGAGTTGCGCCTGGCTGTTGAGCCCGCCGCCGCGCTGGGCCTGGCAGCCTTGCAATGTGGCGCCTACCAGGCGCGGGCCGACGAGACGGTGTGCCTGATCCTGTGCGGTGCCAATCTTGATCCGGCAAAGTTGTCTGAGGGCACTGCCCGGGCCGGGGTGGCCTGAAAATTTACAATGGCAGCATGTTAGACATCACCCTTCTGCGAAAAGACCTGGACTCGGTCGTGGCGCGCCTGCAGACGCGGAAAAGCCCGCAGCCCTTTCTTGACGTGCCGGCGTTTCGCGCTCTGGAGGCCGAGCGCAAGACGATCCAGATTCGCACCGAGGATTTGCAGGGCCGGCGCAACACCCTGAGTCGCCAGATCGGACAGCTCAAGGCCAAGGGCGCAGCAGCTCAGGCGCAGGCCGACGCAGTGATGGCCGAAGTGGCCAGCCACAAGGCCGAGCTTGAAGCGTCTGCGCGGCGCCTGGAGCAGATCCAGTTTGAACTGCAAACATTGTTGCTGGCGGTTCCGAACCTGCCGCACGAGAGCGTACCGCTGGGTGCCGATGAGCACGACAACGTGCTCGTGCGCAGTTGGGGCACGCCAAGGGGTTTTGACTTTGCGGTCCGGGACCACGTTGACCTGGGCCTGCCGCTGGGGCTGGACTTTGAACTCGGTGTGAAGCTCGCTGGCTCGCGCTTTACGGTGCTCAAGGGCCGGGTGGCGCGCCTGCACCGCGCCCTGGCGCAGTTCATGCTTGACGTGCAGACGCGGGAGCACGGTAGATC
>JAKANU010000208.1 GCA_021812315.1 Pseudomonadota bacterium | reverse complement strand
CGACGGCGCCGAATCCGAGGCTCACTTGCAACTGCCCCCGGCGACGCTTGATACGCGACTGACAGAGTTGTGGTCCGAGCAGTTGGCGCAAACCGACTATCACATCAAGGCGCAGGTCAAGCAGTTGCGCGATCTGTTTGCCGACGTGCACGCCATTACCTATGGTGAAGGGCACGCGCCAAGTGAGCCGTTGGGACAGGCGCCGGCAGAGTCAGCCGGGCCGTCGCCCTGACAATCCGCTATCCTTGAGGGTCGACAACAACCGCATGTCCTGCCCCCTCATCTGTGTCAGACCCCTATCCTGCGCGTTCTCCTGAGCGCGAAGACAAGCGCACCTTTCTGCGCAAGCTAGCCGAGTTTCTGAGTCCGGGGCCGGACTCGACGGCCGAACTGATCGAGACTCTGGCCGAGGCCGAGGACAACAAGATCATCGGTGCCGACTCACGCGCCATGCTCGAGGGCGTATTGCGCATGGCGGAGATGACCGCCGGGGACGTGATGGTGCCAGCCACGCGCATGGATCTGGTCAATATCGACGCCCCCAATGACGTGTTGATGCACGGTGTCATCGACACGGCACACTCGCGCTTTCCGGTGTTTGAGGGTGAGCGCGAGAACATCATCGGCATCCTCATGGCCAAGGACTTGCTCAAGCTGCAGCGCGCGCCCGAGCTCAATATCCGCACTCTCTTGCGCGCCGCCGTGTTCGTCCCAGAGAGCAAGGGGCTGAATGATTTGTTGCGCGATTTCCAGGGCAACCGCAACCACTTGGCGATCGTGATCGACGAATTTGGCCGGGTCGCCGGTCTGATCACGATCGAGGATGTGCTCGAACAGATCGTCGGCGAGATCGAGGATGAATTCGACCTCGCTGAGGATGAGGGCGACATCTACGGCCTGGTCGATCACAGTTACCGTGTCAGCGGCGACACCGCCATTGAGCGTGTCGAGGAGGCGTTCAACACCCGGCTGACCGGGCGCGATCCAGAGGAAGAATTCGAAACCATCGGCGGCTTGATCGCTCACGAAATGGGACACGTGCCCAAGCGTGGCGAGCAGCACCGGCTGGCCGGACTGAATTTCGTTGTCATGCACACCAAAGGCGGTGCCGTGAAGTGGTTCAAGGTCTCGCCAGCCCCCGATGAGTCTGACTGAGGCCGGGACGGTTGCAAGGCTGGCGTCGGCGCGCGCCCGGCCGCAGTGGCCAGGCGCATCGCTGTTGCTGAGCATGCTCGCGGGTCTGGCCCAGGGAGCCAGCATTGCCTGGCCGCTCGCTTCAAGCGCGGCTGCGCCGGGTTTTCTGGGCCTGCGCGAGGGCCAGCCGGTCTGGTGGCTGCAAGTGCTGGCCTTGACACTGCTGGCCTGGCAGCTGATGCGTTGCAGCCGCTGGCGTGCAGCGGCGTTGCGCGGCTGGCTGTTTGCCAGCGCCTGGTTGGCGCTCACCGTGGGCTGGACCTTCGTCGCCTTACACACCTACGCCGGTTTACCGTTTCTGCTGGCGGCCCTGGCGGTGTTCCTGTGGACCGGCCTGCTGGCCGCGTTCCATGCCGTCGCTTGTGGGCTGTTTGTTGCGCTGAAGCCCGTCAACAAAGCATGGACAGCTATCATTTTTGCAGCGTTGTGGTTGCTTGGAGAACTTGCCCGGGGTACCTGGCTGACCGGCTTTGGCTGGGGTGGTGCCGCTTATGCGCATGTCGACGGGCCACTGTCGGTTCTGGCGCCATGGGTGGGTGTTTATGGCCTGGGCGCGGTCAGCGCCTGGTTGGCGATGGCGCTCGCCCAGCTCGCCGGTGGTCAGGACGCGGGTACGCCAAAAGAGCGGCTGATCCGGCTGGCGCTGGCTTCATTGCTGCTTGCCAGTGCCTGGCTGGCCGGGCGTGACCCCGGCACCGCGCCCCATGCGGCGCAGTCGGCGGCTCCCCTGAGTGTCTCCCTGTTGCAGGGAAATATTGCCCAAAACGAGAAACTCGAGACCGGCACCGGCGTTCCGCAGGCTTTGAACTGGTACGCCGAACAACTCAAGGCCAGCCAGTCATCACTGGTGATTGCCCCCGAGACCGCCATCCCGGTGTTGCCGCAGCAACTGCCCGAAGGCTATTGGCAGGCGCTGCAGCAGCGCTTTGGCACGGGCGCGCAGGCGGCGCTGACAGGCATTCCACTGGGTAGCTACGAGCTAGGTTACACCAACTCGGTGTTCGGTCTGAAACCCGGTCAAAGCCAGGCATGGCGCTACGACAAACGCCATCTGGTGCCGTTTGGCGAATTCATTCCACCCTGGTTCAAGTGGTTTACGCAGTTGATGAATATGCCCTTGGGCGATTTCAATCGCGGTGCCGCGCAGCAGCCGCCCTTTCTTTGGCAGGGTCAGAGAATTGCCCTGAGCATCTGTTACGAAGACCTGTTTGGCGAAGAGCTCGCGCCTTCGCTGGCCGAGCCTGCGCTGGCGCCGACGATCTTCGTCAACATCAGCAATCTTGCCTGGTTCGGTCACGGCTTGGCCAAAGAGCAACATCTGCAGATTGCCCGCATGCGCGCCATTGAGTTTGAACGCCCGTTCCTGCTGGCGACCAACACGGGCGTGACGGCCATTGTTGATCATCGCGGCCGGGTCAGCGGACGTCTGCCCAGCGACACGCGCGGCGTGCTCGTCGGCACGGTTCACGGTCGCACCGCTTTGACGCCGTACGCAAACTGGGTTGCGCGTTTCGGGCTCTGGCCGCTGTGGCTGCTCGCACTTGGCTGTCTGATGTGGACCTTGCGCTCCTCGCGAACCGTGCGGCGCGGCGATCGCCCGTAAAATTGGCGTTTACCGGCGCTGCGCACGCACCCCAATCGATGAAGACATTCCAGCAAATCATTCTGTCACTGCAGACCTATTGGGACGCGCAGGGCTGCGCCTTGCTCCAGCCCTACGATATGGAAGTGGGCGCCGGCACTTCGCATACCGCCACCTTCTTGCGCGCGCTGGGGCCCGAGCCGTGGCAGGCGGCCTACGTGCAACCGAGCCGTCGTCCGAAGGACGGTCGTTACGGCGAGAACCCGAACCGCCTGCAGCACTACTACCAGTACCAGGTGGTGCTGAAACCGGCGCCAGGCAATATTCTGGAGCTTTACCTCGGCAGCCTCGAAGCACTGGGTTTTGATCTGAAGAATAACGACATCCGCTTTGTCGAAGACGATTGGGAGAACCCCACGCTGGGTGCCTGGGGCTTGGGCTGGGAGGTCTGGCTCAACGGCATGGAAGTGACGCAGTTCACCTACTTTCAGCAAGTCGGCGGCATCGACTGTCGCCCCATCACCGGCGAGATCACATACGGACTGGAACGGCTGGCCATGTACCTGCAGGGCGTCGACAACGTCTACGACCTGGTGTGGACCGACACCGGATCAAAAATCCTTTATGGCGACGTGTACAAGCAAAACGAGGTCGAGCAGTCGGCCTACAACTTCGAGCACAGCGACGCCGAATTCCTGTTCATGGCATTTGGTGCCCACGAAAAGCAGGCCAAATACCTGATGGAACAGCAACTCGCACTGCCGGCCTACGAGCAGGTACTGAAATGCGCGCACAGCTTCAACTTGCTTGACGCACGCGGCGCCATCAGTGTGACCGAGCGTGCCGCCTACATCGCGCGCATCCGCAATCTGGCACGTGCGGTGGCGCAGAGCTACTACGAAAGCCGCGAGCGCCTGGGCTTCCCGATGGCGCCGCGGGAATGGGTGGCGCAACTGACGAAGAAGGCGGCCTGAGCATGACGACGCAAAATCTGCTGGTCGAGTTGCTGGTCGAAGAGCTGCCACCCAAGGCATTGAACAAACTTGGCGAGGCGTTTGCCAGCGTGCTGGCCGAACAGTTGCGTGCCCAGGGACTCGCCAGCGCCGGGAGTGTGCTGACTGCGTTCGCGTCACCGCGGCGCTTGGGCGCGCACCTGACGCAAGTTGCCGACCGTGCCGCGGACCGCCTGGTGCAACAAAAGCTCATGCCCGTGAGCGTCGGTCTGGACGCACAGGGCCGCGCCACGCCGGCGCTGCTGAAGAAACTCACGGCGCTCGGCGCTGATCTGAGTGATCCGCTCGCGGCCGTGGCCCGACTCAAGCGTGCACCCGATGGAAAATCTCAGACGCTGTTTTATGACAGCACGATGGCAGGTGTCGCGCTGGCCCAGGGGCTGCAAGTGGCGCTTGATGCGGCAATCACCGGGCTGCCGATCCCCAAGGTGATGAGCTACCAGTTGCAGACCGACTGCGAAATGCCCGGCTGGAGCAGCGTGCAGTTTGTCCGGCCTGCTCATAAATTGATAGCGCTTCACGCAGATAGGACGGTCGATGTGGCCGTATTGGGCTTGAAATCCGGGCGCGAAACGCTGGGGCACCGCTTTGAGGCCGCCGTCTCGCCGCTGCTGATTGCCGATGCCGACAGCTACGCCGCCACGCTGGCGCGTGACGGCGCGGTGATTGCCTCGTTCGCCGAACGTCGCGCCGAAATTGCCCGGCAACTTGGCGTCGCTGCGGCCAGGCTCGGCGGCGGCGTACGCGCCATTGAAGACGACGCCCTGCTCGACGAAGTCACGGCGCTGGTCGAGCGCCCGAATGTGCTGGTGTGCAGCTTTGGCGAGGAGTTCTTGCAGGTGCCGCAGGAATGTCTGATCCTGACCATGAAGGCCAACCAGAAGTACTTCCCGCTGCTGGACGCGCAAGGCAGATTGACGCACCGGTTTCTGGTGGTCAGCAACATCACGCCCCAGGACCCCAGCGCGGTGATCGGCGGCAACGAACGCGTGGTGCGCCCGCGCCTGGCCGATGCCAAATTCTTTTTCGACCAGGACCGCAAGAAGACGCTGGACTCGCGCGTGGCGGGCCTGGACAAGGTTGTCTATCACAACAAGCTCGGCACGCAAGGGCAGCGCAGCCAACGCGTGCGTGCCATCGCCCGGGCGATCGCGCTGGAGCTCGGTGACAAGAACCTGGTCGAACAGGTCGACACTGCTGCGCGTCTGGCCAAGACCGATTTGCTGACCGATATGGTCGGCGAGTTCCCCGAGTTGCAGGGCATCATGGGCCGCTACTACGCACGTCATGACGGCCTGCCTGAGGACCTTGCCCAGGCCATTGAAGACCACTACAAACCGCGCTTTGCCGGCGACGAGCTGCCGCGCAACACGGTGGGCATCGTGGTCGCCCTGGCCGACAAGCTCGAGACGCTCGCAGGCATGTTTGGCATTGGCAACCTGCCCACCGGCGACAAGGACCCGTTCGCGCTGCGCCGCCATGCGCTGGGGGTGATCCGGATGCGCATCGAGCGGCAATTGCC
>JAKANU010000207.1 GCA_021812315.1 Pseudomonadota bacterium | reverse complement strand
CGATCTTGACCAAGATTTTTGGCTGTACTACAGCCAACGATGGCTTTGGCCACCGGCACTTCGTGCAGCCACAAGGCCTGCCGATTCCGACGCAATCGCAGTTTAGCTATCGCATCAACCAGCTTTTTCCGCTGGAAGAACGCCAAATCACCAAATTCGGCGCCGCCCGGGCCCGCAACCGCAACAGCCCGCCAAAGGGACATTTCTACGAATCGGTCGGGAACCTCATGGAACGCGTCGAGGCCGACGCCTACGTGGTGGACGAGGTGGCCGAAGGCTATCTGCCCGGCAGCCACCTGCCACGCCTCATCGTCGTCAGAGTCCGCTGCCAGGCTTCAGGCATGTTGGTAGGCATCGGGTTTTCCGTTGGGGGTGAGCGGGCTTCGGCCTATCGGATGGCTAAGTTTTCCATGGCCATCGAGAAGGTCAAATTCTGCGGCCTGTTCGGCCACAAGATTACGCCAGAAGAATGGCCATGTATCGGCCTTTCGCCGCATGAAATCTCCGACCGGGGACCTGGCATGACCCGAGGCGCACGCTCCCGCACCGGCCAGGGCGAGCCCGTCATTGCTGAAGGTGCGCCAAGCCACATGGGGCAAAGCAAGGCGGTCGTCGAAAGCTCCAATCCACGAGCGGTCAAGCTGGAAGGAGGGCCGACCTACGTCACGACACGCCTAACCCTCCCCCAGCTCGCGTGGCGCGAAATCAACCGGACGATCCGGGAGAACCACAGTGTGGACGTCACCAACCGGCTCAACAACACCGCCGTGGTGGAGGGCGTTGGCCACACACCCCTAGATGTTTGGAATTTCCTTGACGCGCGCGCACGTACCAGCGCCACGCCCATGCTGTTCGATGATGCGGTCCGGGCGTTCTTGACCCCTATCGAAATCCTCACCCACCCCTATGGTGTCATTTATCTGAATCAGGTCTTTGACTCGCCGGAACTGCGGGCGACCGGCCTGCATGCGCGGGGGGCAGCGGGTCAAGCAATCACCCTCAATGCCTATATGTTTGATGTTTGCTTACGACACCTGTGGATCGAGTACGAGGGCCAGCTCGTCGAGGTTGACGCCCAGCTGGCCATTGCCGACGGCGAAGAGCAACTCTATGTTTCCGTGGTGGAGGTGGAGCAGATTGCTCTTCTCCGCCGTCAGGAGCACCGGAAATTTCTGGACCACCGACAGGCTGAAACTGCCCATTGGGATGAGCGTTTCGAGGCGGAGACCGGCGTCGCCGCTGACCAAGGCACGCGGAAATCCGGACGCGCAAAACGAAACAATGTCGCTTCAATCGAGGAGCGTCGAGCAATCATGCCCCACTTGCAGGGCCGCAAGGGAGCCGGAAAGTGATTTCATCACCCAATCTGATGGAACCGGTTTGGGGGGTGGATCTTGAAGATCTCAACAAACCAGAAGTCGTGCGCCAGCGGGCCTTTCGAGGCGCACAGACCTTGCCAGAAATGCCCGGGCTGTCTATGGAGCAGCAGGCCTTGGCCTTGGATAGCGCCCTGCAATCAATCTATGTTCCAACCGACCAGGGCTGCGACATCTTGGTCCGATGCATTCAGCGCATGCAGGCCTTTCAGCGGGCTCGCTATCCGGATGCCAAGACTTATGTGGGCCACATCTATGGCGGAGCGCCTCAAACGGATGGCGGGCAATTCACCTGCCTGACCGGTCTGGCCGGGGTCGGCAAGAGCGCCTTGATGGACGCGTTGGAACGCGTGTTACCTAGCACGCGAAAAATCACGCCGAACACTGCCGATTCCGACATCGAGATAGATCTGATCCGCCGTCTCAAGGTCGCCTCCAAAAGTACGGATGGGATGGTCTTCCGTGCCTTGGCGAACCCGCTCTATGCCGCCGAATCCGAAAAGCTAAACCGTTCGCTGGCCATCGAACACCTGACCCAGTGGTTCTACAACCGCTTGGTGTTGTTACTTGTTATCGATGAGATGCAGTTCCTGACCCAGAGCCTGACTGCAAACACCCGCATCGCGCAACTGCTGATGGCCTTGGGTTATCCGGGGGTTCCTGTATTCTATGTCGCCAATTATTCGTTGGTGCATCGGCTGGCAGGCCGACCGCAGGAGGAACGGCAACGATTGCTGCCCGATGCCATCGTCCTGCTCCCCGACGGACCCGAGTCCAGTAGTTGGTGCGCGCTATTGGAGGAATACGTCCGGGCGGCCCCCCACATAATACGGATCGACCCGGTCCGAGACGCGGCCACACTTCATGCCTACAGCGGTGGTCTTCGTCGTCTGCTGCGCCAACTTTTCGTGAAAACCCTGCAATACGAAAACCCGTCTTGCGACGGTCGGATCACCATGGCGCGCATTGGCGAACTCTACGCCTCGCACCACTATGTGAACCAGCGTATGGACGTCGAGGCCATGGCCTCACTCTCCATGTCGCCTCTGCTGGCCGCGTCGCGACGCGACCTGGTCTGTCCGTTCGGCGACCAAGCTGACAAACACACCAGCAAGCGCCAACGGACAACACAGACCGTGACAACGCCCACGCGTGCGGCTCTGCACATGCTGGAGAGCACGTTGTCCCCGACAGCGCGGGACACGCTAAAGGACTTGCGAGCCGGCGGACAAGCCGTAGCGGACAAGACGCGAGCCAAGGCGAGTGTGCAGCCACTTCGGCGCAAGGGTGCCGTCACGGCCGACGACCTGCTCGCGGGCGCCAAGGCGGTGCGCGCCATGATCGACGGGAAAACCCCCAATGCACCCGAGCCACCAGGACCGGAAAACAAGGATGGCTAGCGGCTCTGCCAACGCTGTCGGCCAAAACGCCTTTCCTTTCACGGTCAGGCTGGAGGGCTTCTTACCGGACGAGACGCTCTTCAGTTGGTGTAGCCGATATCATTTCCGGGCCACCAATGGACGCTCGGAGGTGACCTGCCAGCAGCTTTTCGGGGATCGTCGACAGGGCAGCGCCCATGATCTGCCGAGCCAGATCGATGCACTGGTCGAACGTACAGGAGGGCTGCTGGGCGATACGGAACACCTGATTCTGGGGCACACGATCCTCCCCTTCTATCTCCCGTTCCGGCCAATGACCTTATATCACCACGCCATGGCACGCATGCGGGGTGCAGGAATCGGCTCGCTCAAGTTCCGGTTGGGTCTACTCACTAGCGGTTTGGCGGCAAATCACCCCCTAAAGGCCTGTCCGGCCTGCATGGCGGACGACGAAGCCGATCACGGTGTGGCGTACTGGCACCGTGCCCACCAGTTCCCCGGCGTGTTGCTGTGCCCGCGCCACCACCTTCAACTTCTTCATTCGCCTCTCAAGACCGAACGCCGGGCACGTTTCGACTGGGTCCTGCCCAGGCAGGCGTCTCTTGGCTTGCGAGCAAGCGTGGCGACCGCTCACGACGCCCCGAAGCAAGGTCTAAGCGGGCTTGGACGCTTGGCCAGAATGAGCCTGGAGCTAGTTCAATCGAAGCCTGCTGCGTTCAGCGACCCCCAGCGGTTGGCGCGCACCCTTCGCACAAGACTGGAGGCACGCGCCTTGGCGAGGCCTGGGCGGCAACTCAAATGGAGTCCTATCCTAGAAAGTGCCCGGAACCATTTCAGCCACCTCCCCAGACAACTGATCGAGGGTAAATTCCTGCACGACTTGATGACGGAGGCCTCGATCAAGCGCCTGCTGACTGGTCGGGCGCTCTCCCATCCAATCCGATACTTGGTACTCATTGAGTGGCTGTTCGACGATTGGCAAGCATTCGAAAGGTCGTATCAGGACGATGCGCGCACATTGACTTCGCCCCACTTGATGGGTGTGAAACCGGGCACGCCATGTCACCCACGGAAACAACAGGCGCTCGACATGCTTCGTGTGGGCACTCAAACTCCAACAGCCATTGCGTCGGAACTGGGTGTCGACGTCGCGACAGTCGCGGCATGGGCCGCCGAACTGGGCTACCGGCCACGTCGGCGGCCCAAAGCCTTGAAAGCAAGCGTCATGGCCTCGCTCCTTACCGGCTTGCAGGACGGCCGCGACAAAGCCGACCTCGCGGTCGAGGCTGGCGTCAGCGTGGAGAGTGTGACGCGCATCATGCGCTCCGAGCCTGGACTGGCAGAACGTTGGCACCAGGCTCGCGAAGACAAACGCCGGGAATCAGCCAGGGCAAACTGGGCAGCCCTGATCGCGCAACTGCCAGGCGTCTCAATTCGGGTCGTGCGCGCACTCGCGCGTGCCGAATACGCTTGGCTGTACCGAAACGACCGCGACTGGTTGAAAACCTCCATCAATGAACGTCCATCGAAACCGGTCCGCATAAATCATGCCGCTGCCAGGATGCAGAACCTTGATCAGAGGCTCGCGTCGACGGTTGAACGCACTGCTGCGGAAATTGCGGCACGCAACGGCATGCGGAAAATGACTTGGGATGTCCTTGTGGCGGCCATTCCCGAATTGGAGCGCCGGCAAGAGCACCTCGCTCGTTTCCCGATGACCGCACGCGCCTTGGATCGGGTGTTGATAAAGACATAGCCACTCACCAGAGAGATGGTGGGCCCGTTTACCAGCTCGTTTTCTTGCTCTTCGGAGCGCCTATCACGCAAATGAGAGCCAGTGGGCAACGATTTCCTGGGCATGCGGTGGAATTCTGAGCATTCCCCTTTCTGCCAAGACGTTACGAAAAGGCCGATGGATGTGCGAAGATTTGGTCAATAAGAACAGCCCGTGCCGCCAGCCCATGGCTTGTTCCAGGCTGACCGGATCGAGACGATGAACAAATAAAACCGCATAGCAAAATATGTCCCGCATCTTCGACAATATTGATCAGGACCTGCTTTCGGCACTGCGCGCGACGCTGCAGGTGTCAAAGCGCTCAGACTTTTGCGTGGGCTACCTTAACTTGCGTGGCTGGCAGTCGATCGATGATCTGATTCAAGGCTGGGACCCCGCCTCTGGGCAGGTATGCCGCGTTTTGGTTGGCATGCAACGCCCTCCACACGAAGAAATTCGCGAGCTTTATCAGATAGCTGGCAATGACGCGTTGATCGATAACGCCGCGGCGCTAAGGCTGAAAACCCAGTTCGCCGCCCATCTGCGTGAGCAGATTACGATGGGAATCCCAACCGGGAAGGATGAAGCTGCGCTCCGCCGCCTGGCTTGCCAACTCCGCACTGGACAGGTGGTTGTTAAGCTTTTTCTTCCCTACCCCCTGCACGCCAAGCTCTACCTTTTGTTCCGCAATGACGTGAACAATCCCATTACGGGTTTCGTCGGCAGCAGCAACCTGACGCTTCAAGGCTTGGCGCGTCAGGGCGAACTGAACGTCGATGTGAGA
>JAKANU010000206.1 GCA_021812315.1 Pseudomonadota bacterium | reverse complement strand
AAATCCTAGTTGCGATGGCCATCGCGTTATTTCTACTAGGCGGGCTTTTCACCATCTTTCAAACGACGCGGCAAACCTATAGCGCGCAACAGGGACTCGCCGGCCTGCAGGACAACGAGCGTTTGGCCATGACCTTGATCAGCAGTGTGATCGAAAGCGCGGGGTACTACCCGACACCTCAGCCGCCGACCGTGATTCCCAACGCGGGAACCGCGCTTCCTGCGCAGAATGCGGCTTCCGCTCCGTTACCCGCGAATTTCGCCCCTGGACAAGCAATATTCGGCGGAACCGTTAACGGTCAGGATGCCGTCGTCGTGCGCTACGTTGCGGCGCCTGGCAGCAGTGTCATGAGTTGCTTGGGTGATACCAACCCGTCCACCGCAACGTCCAATGTGACGTATCTCAACACATATTTAGTGAGTGGCGGCAACCTGCAATGCGTCACCAGCACAGCAGGCAACGGAGCCGCGAGTCAGACGCAAATCTTGGTCGGCAGCAATCTTGCAGGCTCGCTCGAGGCCGATGGAGTGACGCAGATGAGCTTGCTGTATGGCCTCGACACCAATGGCGGGGGTTCGGCCAATCAGTACGTGACGGCTTCCGGTGTGACGAATTGGATGAACGTCAAAAGCATGAAATTGACGCTGACTTTCACCAATCCCCTGGCTGGTCAGCCAGGGCAACCCGCGACGGTTGATTTCACGCGCGTCATCGATATTCTGGGGCAGCTATGAAAAAACCACGAAGCATGCGAGCCTTGTCCAGGTGCCTCGTGTCCCGCCCAGAAATGGGCGGATTCGTGTTGATTGCCAGCCTGCTGATCCTGGTCGTGCTAACCATTATCGCCGTGGCCATGTTCCGCAGCTTCGGCTTGCAAGAGCTGATGGCCGGCAATCTACGCGAGAAAACGCGTGCGCTCGAAGCGGCCAATAGTGCGCTGAGCTATGCGGAGTGGTGGCTGAATCAAAACAACGCGGGTACAGGATCGAATTGCAGTGGAGCGCCTTCGCCAGCAGGTTCTGCGAGAGTATGTACCAATCAGCTGAGTAATCCTGGCTCGCTCTCCAACTGGACTGCGGGATCCACCTATGCCTTGCCATCGGCGACCGTGTCCAACAGTGGAGGCGTAGGCACTTATTACGCAAGTCCGAAGTTTTACATCCAGTACTTGGGGCCCGACGCGACGAAAAACTCCACGATCTATCTCATCACGGCCATGGGGTATGGCGGAAATGCGAATGCCGTGGCCGTGGTGCAGAGCACCTATGCGTTTACAGCCATCAAGGATTTGACGGGACCTTGATGCGTGTGGCTTTCTCGATCGGCCTGACTCGGGCGGAACACAGACAAAACATTGCAGGGGAATTCATCATGGCTCGATCCAACTTGATTCGACTCCGCGGCAAAGCCTCCCTGGCCTTGCTGGCCACCGGGTCACTCCTCATGGCAGGTGCGGCATGGGCTGACAGCACCTCCGTCAGTTTTCAACCGGTCTCGCAGTGTTTTCGTGATGCCGGCGCGTCCGGCTGGGTATACGGCGGAGCAGCAAGCCCCGGCACGTCCTATACAGGTCAGAACTCTTCATTGACGGCGGCAACGGGTATCGATGCGGCAGGTCAAGGCTGGCTGCGGTTGACCAATAATCAGAACAATCAGAAAGGTTCGGCGTATTACAATCTCCCTATCAATGTGAGCAGCCTCGGTATTCAGGTCGAATTTACTTATACGGCCTGGGGCGGAACCGGCGCAGATGGGATTAGCATGTATTTGTTTGATGGAGCCACCACAAAATTTGTCCAAGGTGATTTTGGTGGAGCGCTTGGCTATTGCGCGGGTTATGGCAATTCTCCCGGGGGTTTGAGCAACGCTGTGATCGGTGTGGGGATCGATGATTATGGTAATTTTGAGAATGGGTATGATCGCTGCCAGAACTATGGCGAGCCCCAGGGGCATAGCACGGGATATTACACGGCTTTGGGTATGCGAGGCCCTGGAAATGGCAACGCGGGATACAAATGGCTCGCGGACGTCAATCAGAAAAATGTGCCAGGCTCAATTGGTCCGTTCACGACGTTCTATACCCCCGCCGCGACGACACGCCCAACGGATACACAGTTCTACCGCCGTGTGCGCCTGAACATTTCGCCAACCGATCCGAATAATCCACAAAACGGTTACACGGTCACCCTCTATTGGGCAACAACGCCGAACGGTGCCTTCACGCAAATGATGAGCGCACCTTATCCGCAAGGCAATACGCCGCCTCAAGCCGGGAATGGTGCTTCACAATTCACCATTCCATCGTCCTGGACGCCTTTGCCGCCGACCGTGAAATTCGGGTTTGCCGGGTCCACCGGGGGCGCGACAAACTACCACGAGGTGCGCGATGTTTATTTCACAGAGGGCTTGCCTGACTTGAGCGTGAGTCAAATCGGGCCTGCTTCGGTTGCGGCAGGAAGCAATGTAACCTATGTCGTGACAGTAGCGAATATTGGATCAATCCCGGCAAATAATACAACATTCTCGGATGTACTGCCGAGTGCCTTGACTAACGTGCGCTGGTCTTGTACTGCGAGCGCTGGATCGAGCTGCCCCGCACCCGCGAGTTCAGGCACGATTTCTGGCAATAGCTTCAGTGTGAGTGGTATCAATTTGGCGCTGGTTGGAAACGCGACTTTTACGATACAAGGACAAGTGCCAGTTGGCACATCAAGCTCATTGACTAATTCTGCAAGTGTGGCTGGGCCTTCGGGATTTAATGATGACTATTCAAATAACAATAATTCTACGCTTGCAACATTTATTGACCCAAATCCAAGTACGGCAAATTTAAATCTCTCACAAGTTCCGCAAACGCTCAACTCAATCGGCGTGAACGCAGTCAAAGGTGCTGTTGTACAAACCTCGACCCAGATTTATCTGGGCCAGTATCATCCAGCGAACTGGTGGGGTCAATTGCTGGCTTATCCTTTGGGGGCCAATACAAGTGGTCAACTGGCTGCCGGCGCAACCCCGAATTGGGACGCGTCTTGCGTATTGACCGGCCCTCCATGCCCGACCGCAGCTAGCTCGACACCGACCGGTGCGCAGACCAGCCGCACGATGCTGACATGGAACGGGTCCCAGGGGGTGGCATTCGCCTATACCAGCCTGTCGAGCGCGCAGCAAACGGCACTGAACAATGATCCTGTGCTGAGTGGCACGACATCGACGGAGACTGACGTCGTGAACTATCTGCGCGGAACCCGTAGCAAAGAACAAAGCGCCGGAGGGCCGTTCCGCACCCGCACCGGCGTGCTGGGGGATATTGTCGATTCAAGTCCCGTGTGGGTTGGCCCTCCCAGCCTGAGTTATCCAACAGCATGGGGTGATGCAATTTACGCTGGGTTAACACCCGCGGAAAATGCAGCAAGCGATACTTATGGCTCCTACAAAACGAACAATGCCATGCGCCAGCATGTTGTGTATGCGGGGAGTAACGATGGCTTCGTCCATGGATTCGGGGCTGGGAATTTTACGTCCAGCGGCACCTTCAACGCTGCGACGAACAAGGGCCAAGAGTTGCTTGCTTATATGCCAAGTACTGTTCTCAGCCAGATTGCCAGCAATTCGTCTGGAGCCTCGATCGGTAGTAATTTTAATTTCACAGATCCGGGCTATACGCACCGTTACTTCGTGGATGCGACACCAGGAGCTGGGGATCTTTACTACAATGGGGCTTGGCATACTTGGTTGGTAGGAGGGCTAGGCGGCGGTGGTCAAGGTTTGTATGCTCTAGATATCACAAACCCAGCCAATTTCACGCAGAGCAATGCTTCCTCGCTGGTTGTCAAGGAAATCAATCTGAGTAATATAGCCTGCGCCAACAACTCGAATTGCAAGAACGATTTAGGATACACATACGGAACACCCATTATCCGACGCATGCACAGTGGTGACTGGGCAGTCATTTTTGGTAACGGCTACAACAGCAGCACAGGAACTGCGGCAATTTTCATTGCCACAATCAAGAGTGGCGGTGCAGGAACAAATGCGGGTGGTCAGACATGGACCATTTATGAATTGGATACTGGTGCAGGCCCGATCTCCGATCCCACGGGGCAGCATCGAGCCAATGGTATCAATTACATCTCATCCGCGGATATGGACGGGGATCACATCATCGATTACCTCTATGCGGGTGATTTGTATGGAAATTTGTGGCGTTTCGATGTGACGAGCTGTAATCCGCCCGGAATCGCAAGCGCCGGATGCGCAGGTGCCTGGGCGGTTTCAAAATTTGGCGGCAGCTCCTCGACGGCCCTATTTTCGGCTGTAAATGCCACGGGGAGTCCGCAACCTATCACGACGCAAGTCCAGATCTTATCCGTACCTTCGCCTGTGGGGCAACCGCGCATCGAAGTCATGTTCGGTACTGGCAAGAATATTGAGACAGCTGATCAGTTGCCTAATAATTCGCCCACTGGTGTACAGAGTATCTACGGCATCTGGGACTGGGACATGGCCAACTGGAACGCACTATCTCAAGCCCAGTACGCCTCGTTGACTGGTATGCAAAGCATTGGCCGAAGCGTGATGCAGCAACAGACGGTCTTGGGTTCGTATAATGCAAGTGGCCAGGCTTTCGCAGGGGTGGGCACGGGATTTCGTACGCTGAGCACGGATGCGGTGTGCTGGAAAAATACGTCATCTTGTCCTTCTAATAATAATAAGTATGGTTTTTACCTTGACTTGCCGGGAGCTGGAGAAGGTGTTATTTATAACCCGACGCTTGCGTTTGGAACCTTTGTTGTCAACAGCACGATTCCTTCCCCGAATTCTCAAGGACTGAGTTGCTATGCGCCGTCGCCGCCCGGCGGCTGGACCATGGCAATCAATCCATTGAACGGGGGCGCTTTGCCCAATTCCTTCTTTGCTGACAGTACGGGCAATTTCGTCACGATCGGCGGGCAGATCGTGAGTGGCGTCTACCTCAACGCGGTTGGATCCCCAAGTTTCGTCACCTTTGGAAGCAAACCCTACATGATCAACCAGGACAACAGCGGGAATCCGAACGTCCAACAGGTGAATCCTGCGCCCAATGGTGCAGGCCAACGCCGGACATGGACTGAACTACGCTAAAAGCACATGATGGGCAATCAAGATCGATACAAGGGGTTCACGCTCATCGAACTGATGATCGTGGTCGTCATCGTGGCGGTGTTGGCCGCCATCGCCTTGCCGGCCTACAACGACGCGGTGCGCAAGTCGCGCCGCACCGCGGCCAAGACGGCGGTGCTGGACATGGCCAGCCGCGAGGAGAAGTTCTACACGACCAACAACGCGTACACGTCCACCGCTAGCGACATGGGCTATGCC
>JAKANU010000205.1 GCA_021812315.1 Pseudomonadota bacterium | reverse complement strand
GCTGTATGCGCCGCTGACCGGCTGTCACCACCGTATCTCCAGCGTTGAGTCCAGCGAGAATTTCCACCTGCCCCGGACGACGGATTCCAAGTTTGACCTCGACCCGTTCCGACACCCATGTGTTTGACGATGCTGGCTTGAGTCTGATCACATACGACCGTCCACCCAGCGGGACAATGGATTCCTCCGGCACGACTTTGGCCTGCTCGCGGGTGCTGAAAACTGCCGTCACGCGCGCGAACATTCCCGGTCGCAAACGCAAATCCCGGTTGTCAATGCAGCCGCGCACTGCCACGGAGCGCCCATTGCTGTCAATCTGTGGATCAACCGCCTGAATTGATGCAACAAAGCTGGCACCAGGCAAGGCATCGAGTACCACGCCCGCACGCTGCCCCGGTTGGATCCGATTCTGGAAGCGCTCCGGCAAACGAAAATCGACAAACACCGCGTCGATATCCTCAATATTCACGATATCGGCTCCATCTTTCAAGTAATCGCCGACGTTGACGCTGCGGATGCCGGCAATGCCGTCAAATGGGGCGACGATCTTCAGGCGCGCGGCAGTTGCCTGTGCCAGAGCCAGTTTCGCCTGCGCCACGTCCAGATTGGCCGCACTTTCATCGACCGCGCGCTGACTGATGAAGTTCTTCTCCGCTAGCTCCTTGTTGCGGCTGTGGTTCGCCATCGCAATCGACAACTCGGCGCGACTTTGCTGCACCTGGGCGGCCGGTAACTGATCGTCGAGTTGAACTAACAACTGCCCCTTGTGCACGCGCTGGCCATCCTTAAAATTGAGTTGTGTCACACGCCCGCTAACTTCAGGGCGCATCATCACGCCCTGACGCGACCGCAAGGTTCCAACAGCCTGGGTGTCGTCAACCAAAGGCTTGATCTGCACCTGCGCAATATCCACCACCGGCTTGCCCGAGGACGTGGGAGTGGGCGCCGCAGCAGGTCTTTCTGGCGGTCTCTTCTGGAACCACCAGGCGGCTGATACAGCAAGCGTCAGGACGACGACCGCAGCCCCCAGGTAAGTGAGTTTTTTTATGGACATGAAATCAGCATTTCTTGAGAGTTACGCCGGACCCAAGCGGGTCACCATGGTGTAGCGGCGCAGCCAGCCGTCAATGTAGCATCAATGACCTCGGTGGACACCTTCACCCGGATAAATCAGCGTTGCCGCAACGCTTGCTCGACCCCCAAATTGGCCAACGCATCTGCCCGCTCGTTGCCCGCATCCCCGTCATGACCCCTGACCCAATGCCAGTCAATCTTGTGACCTCGGCCATGAACCAACTCGTCCATGCGCTGCCACAAGTCGATGTTCTTGACCGCTTGTTTGCTTGCCGTCTTCCAGCCACGCGCCTTCCAGCCTGGGAGCCATTGAGTCATCCCCTGCAGCACGTACTGGCTGTCGACGTAAAGCCGTACATGGCTTGGATATTTCAGTGCCGATAACGCCTCGATCACCGCCGTCATTTCCATGCGGTTGTTGGTCGTACCGAGTTCACCCCCCGAGAGTTCCTTCTCCAGATTGTCGAACCTGAGATAGGCACCCCACCCCCCGGGCCCCGGGTTACCTTTGCAAGCCCCATCCGTGTAAATTTCGATCGTCTTCACTCGCTATTCCCCGCTCTCGCACCGCTGATGGTCTTGCAGCCCGTCAGCGCTGCACGTCCAGCTATCGAAATGGGAGCAACGGCGTGCCCCTTGGCAGCTTTCCAAGCCGGACTGAGCAAGGTCACGGCGTGCACACGCTTGACGGCTACCACGAAGTAGACAGTCCCGAACACCGGCCACCAACGAGCCCCTAACCGATCCAGCCAATCCAGCCGATTCAGCCACTTCTCGCTCTCGAGCGCAGGTCGGTAGCAACCAAAGCGGCCGATTTCAACCTCGAGACCCAGCAGTCTCAACCAGTCACGCAGGCGCCAATAACCAATCAGTCCTTGCGTCGGCAAAAACGACTTCCCCAGGCCAGCCCGCCGATACAGCCGTCGACGTTGCTGGCGAAAGGCCCAAAACGATACAGGATTGAGGCCCGTGATCACCACCCGCCCCTCAGGCACGAGAACCCTCTCGACTTCACGCAAGGTTGCATGGGGGTCGCTTGCGAGTTCCAGGGTATGCGGCAACACCACCAGATCGAGAGCGGCCGCCGGAAACGGGAGCGCCGAAAATTCAGCAACAAGGGCAGCACCAAGCGCCGGGCTCGTGCAAGCCAGCCAGCGATGCGGCATGCGGTTTGCCGCGAGCGCATCCAGCTCACCCAACCCCAACTGCAAAGCATGGTAGCCAAACATGTTGGCTACCGCGTGATCAAGTTGCAGGCGCTCCCACGCCAGCAGCTGCCGACCCGCCTGTGTCGTGAACCAATCATGCAAACCTATAATTTGCTCGTCCATGAAGTTAATTCCGCTTCCCGCGTTTACCGATAACTACCTATGGTTGTTGCATGATGAACATCAAGCCTTGGTCGTCGACCCCGGTGACGCACAAACCGTGCTCCAAGCCCTGCAGCGGCTTGACCTGCGGCTCGAGGCCATTCTAGTCACGCATCATCATGCCGACCACACGGGCGGCGTTGATGCCCTGCGCGAAGCGACCGGCGCCGCTGTCTACGGACCGGCGCGCGAGCCGGTGTCCGAGCCGGTGCATCGAATGAACCAAGGCGATCGGGTGCGGGCACTTGGGCTGGAATTTGTCGTCATGGATGTACCCGGTCATACCGCCGGACACATCGCCTACTACAGCGACGCGGGCTTCGACGGCGCCCCACTGCTTTTTTGCGGCGATACGCTTTTTAGTGCCGGCTGCGGACGCTTGTTTGAAGGAACCCCAGCCCAGATGCTGGCTTCGCTGGACGCGCTCGCCGCCTTGCCGGCGGATACATGGGTGTGTTGCGCCCACGAGTACACTCTGGGCAACCTGGCCTTTGCCTGTGCCGTCGATCCGGCCAATGAGGCGCTGCACAACTACGCCGTCACTGCGCGCGAGCGGCGCGCGACGCAGCAACCAACCCTGCCATCGCCACTGCGGCTTGAGCGCCAGATCAACCCATTCTTGCGTACGCGTGAGGAGGCCATTATTCACGCAGCCCAAGGCTTTGACCCAACGGCGAGTGAGGCGGCGGAGGTGTTTGCCGCGCTCCGAACCTGGAAAAACGAGTTCCGATGAGATACTTCTGCTACGTCGTCATGTGCAGCCTGATCTGGCTTGCCGGGTGTGCCAGCAAGAGCCCTGTCGATCTCCGGTCGCAAGGCTCACAAGCCGCGCAGGAACCGCCACAGGCACCGATCCCGGAAGCGAATCGCAGCGCAGACCACATCCCCATCATCCCTGACGGAGACCTGCTACCGATCACGCCGGCGCAGGCCGCGTCTGACGCGGTGGTGGCGCTGGCACCCCCCGTCGACCTGTGGGAGCGCATCCGGCGCGGATTCCGAATGCCGGACCTGGACAACAGTCTGGTACGCGATCGCGAGCAGTGGTACAGCACCCGACCCGACTACATCCAGCGCATGACCGAGCGTTCAAGCAAGTACCTCTTTCACATCGTCGAAGAGCTCGAGCTGCGCAACATGCCGACAGAATTGGCCTTGCTGCCCTTTGTCGAAAGCGCGTTCAATCCGCAGGCCATCTCCCGCGCAAAAGCGGTCGGAATGTGGCAGTTCATGCCAGCGACAGGCAAACATTTCGAACTCAAGCAAAACGCCTTTCGTGATGATCGCCGCGACGTGCTCGCCTCGACGCGCGCTGCCTTGGACTACCTGCAAAAACTGTACGCCATGTTTGGTGACTGGCATTTGGCGCTGGCCGCCTACAACTGGGGCGAAGGCAGCGTGGCGCGTGCCATCGCCAAGAATCTTCGCCACGGAGGCGGTACCGGCTATGGCGATCTCAACATGCCCATGGAAACCCGCTTCTACGTGCCCAAATTGCAGGCCGTGAAAAACATCGTCGCGAATCCGCAAGCGTTTCACCTGAGCCTGCCCGAGATCGGCAACCACCCGTATTTCCAGAGTGTGGATATCGCCCACGACATCGACGTTGCGCTGGCGGCGAAACTTGCGGAAATAGCGCTCGACGACTTCCGTGAACTTAACCCCTCGCTGAACCGGCCCGTGATCCTCGCCGCCGGGACACCGCAAATTCTGCTGCCCTGGGATAACGCAGCGATCTTTCAACGCAACCTCGAAAACTACGCAGCCGGTCCTCTGGCAAGCTGGACGGTCTGGCTTGCGCCGACAAGCATGAAGCCGGCTGAAGCTGCAAGAAGAGTCGGCATGAGCGAAGGCTCGCTGCGCAGTGTCAACAAGATCCCGCAAAAAATGATCATCAAGGCTGGATCAAGCTTACTGGTACCGCGATCGGGTCGTCTCGACACCGACGTGGCCGGACATCTGGCCGACAACGGTCAATTGTCTCTGGCATCCGAGGCACGCCCGAGACACACACCTTCGAGGGCACACAGGGCGACCCATTCCAGCAAGGCGCGGGGCCGCGGCAAATCAGCCAGCCGACCAGCGCGAAGCAAACCAGGAAAACCTGCGCGCGCGGCAAAGTAACAGTCGGATTCAGCCTTGTCTCAGCTCTCGCGCCGGTCGGCCAGCGCATGGGCGATGGTGCCAAGATCAACGTACTCGAGTTCACTGCCGACCGGTACGCCACGCGCCAATCGTGTGAGTTGCAGACCGCGAGCGCTCAAGCCCTGGCGGATGACGTGCGCCGTGGCTTCACCCTCCGCGGTGAAGTTGGTCGCCAGAATCACCTCCTGAACCACCCCATCGCAGGCGCGCTCAAACAGGCTGCGCAATCCGATTTCCTTCGGACCAACGCCGTCCAACGGGCTGAGTTTGCCCATCAACACAAAATATAGACCTTTGTAGGCGCCGGTACGCTCAAGCGCTGCCTGATCAGCCGGTGTCTCGACGACGCACAACTTGGTGGCGTCGCGCCGCGGATCAAGGCAGGTGGAACAAATCACGGTCTGCGCAAAGGTATGACAGCGCTCGCAGTGCTGGACCGATTCGGCAGCCAACTGCAACGCTCGGGACAGCAGTTGTGCTCCGGCGCGATCGTGCTGCAGCAAATGAAACGCCATGCGTTGTGCCGATTTCACCCCGACTCCGGGCAGACGGCGCAACGCCTGGATCAGTGCGTCGAGCGCATTGACTTCAGCCACGCAGCATCAGAAGGGAAATTTCATGCCACCCGGCAAACCAGGCATTCCCGCCGTCAGCTTGCCCATCTTCTCGCTCGAGGTTTCCTCGGCTTTGCGCACCGCCGCATTGAAGGCGGCAGCCACCAGATCTTCCAACATTTCCCTGTCTTCAGCCAGCAAGCTTGGGTCAATCGTGACCCGGCGCACATCGTGCTTGCAAGTCATC
>JAKANU010000204.1 GCA_021812315.1 Pseudomonadota bacterium | reverse complement strand
GGCATTTTTCGAGCAGGGTGCGCACCAGCCAGCGGTTGCCAAAAGCGAGATCGCGCACAAAGGCAAGCCAGTTCTGCTCCCGAATGCTCGGGTTGTGCGAGGAGCCGGAAACCGCCAGTTCCTTCAGCGCAATCTTGTGATTCAGCACCTGCCAGGAATAGCCACCAGGCTGGCGGCAGACTTGCGTCACCAGATCGCGGGTATCAAAGCCCGTGACCAAAGGTTGCGGCCCGATGCGCCGGCCATTTGCGTTGACCCAAAGCGCTGACTTGGGTGGCACCAGGCTCAAGCCGGCATGTGCTTTGCTCGACGCGTAGTGATGCACGCCAGCGGCGTAGTTCCACATCTTGTCCAGATGCGTGATCTGCGCACCCACGGCCTGCGCGGCGTCGTTCAGGCGCCCGTCCGCGTATTGGTGCGAGCCGTTCAGGATCACCGCTGGCGCTGGCTGCCAGTCGGCATGCCAGTTTGCGCGCACCCGGTCGATGCTGCCGTTGATGCCGCCTGCAGCAATCACCACGACACCGGCGTACTCCTCAAACGGCTCGCCGCCCTGCTCAACCACACCGCGGACACCAACCACGACGCCATTCTGGCCGATCAAGGATTCCACGCGCTGCCCAAAGCGCAGGCTCAGCCGGCCACTGTGCAGATGGGGTTGCAAATGTCCGATCAGCACATTCGCCAGCGCCTCACCCGTACCCCACACCATGTGAAAACGCGGCACCGAATTGCCCGGTGTGAACTGACCGCGCTCGACCCAGTGCGGCACCGGGAAGTACTTTACACCCCTGCCGCGCAACCACCAGTACATGTGCTCGGTGCAATGCGTGACATAGGCCTGGGCCCAGCGCCGCGGCCAGTACGCATCGGGCGAAAACTCGGCGAATGAATGCCAGTCCGCCAGCGCCAACTCGACGCTGTCGCGGGCGCCGGCGCGGCGTTGCTCCGGCGTGTCAACGGCAAACATGCCGCCCATGCTCTCGCGCGCCAGGCCGCCGAGTTTTTCCGGTTGATCGCGGTCGAGCAACAAGACGCGCCGGCCCTGTTCGAGCAGTTCCAGCGCACAAACGATGCCGGCAATGCCCGCGCCCACGACGATGACTTCGGAATCTTGCTTCGGCATCATGTCTCCTTGAACAAGCCACACCCGCGCAACACCAGCGCAACAACGTGTTCGGTGGCACGCGCATGGTCCTGAGCGCGCAGTTCCTTGCGCCCCAGCACCGCGCTGACCTGGGCTCCGAAATCGGCATAGGTCTGGGTCGCAGCCCAGATCGTGAAGAACAGATGCACCGAGTCTACGGGTGCCATGCGCCGTGCGGCGATCCAGCCGTCAATCACCGCCGCCTTGGCCTGCACCAGCGCGCGCAACTCGGTGGCCAGCAGGGTGTTGACCACCGGCGCGCCATGCAGCAGTTCATTGGCGAAGACCCGCGAAGCATGCGGTCGCTGTTCGGACAAGGTCATCTTGGCGCGAATGTAGGTCTCGAGCGCCGTGCGCGGATCGGCCCGCGCCGTGATGCCGTGCATGGGCACCAGCCAGTCCTCCAGAATGCGCGCCAGCACAGCCCGATACAGCACTTGCTTGCTGCCGAAGTAGTAGTGCAGGTTGGCTTTGGGTAGCCCGGCGGCCTCGGCAATCGCAGCCATGGTGGCACCGCCAAATCCGGCTCCGGCAAAGACGCGCTCGGCAGCGCCCAGGATATGCGCTTCGTTGGCCTGGCGAATCTGGCCTTTCGAGGCCGCGGCGGCGCTCGAGCGTGTCTTGTTGCCGGATAACTGGATCATGGGGGCGGTGTCAGCATGCTCTGGCCCGGCGCCCGCGACTGCGCCAGCGCCACATACCAATCCAGGCACGCCGGGTTGGCCATCGCCTCGCGGTTGAGTACTTTCTCCACGGGCTGACCCAGCAACAGCTTTTTGATCGGCAGTTCCTGCTTCTTGCCGGAAAGGGTTCGCGGAATTTCGCTGACATGGAAGATCTCGTTGGGCACAAAGCGCGGTGACAGCGCCGTGCGGATGGCGTCAACGATCTTGCTGCGCACCGCCTCGTTCAACTCAAAGCCCTCGCGCAACACGACAAACAGCGGCATGTAGCTCTCGCGGCCAAGATATTCAAGATCCACCACCATCGAGTCAAGCACCTCGGGCAAAGCTTCGACAGCACTGTAGAGTTCGCTGGTGCCCATGCGCAGCCCGTGGCGGTTGATGGTGGCATCAGAGCGGCCATAGATGATGCAGCCGCCGTGCGATCCGATCTTCAGCCAGTCGCCGTGCCGCCAGACACCCGGATACATGTCGAAATAGCTCGATAGATAGCGTTGGTGATCAACATCACCCCAGAAATACAGCGGCATGCTTGGAATCGGTTGCGTGCACACCAACTCGCCGACCTCGTCGAGCACCGGCTGACCCTGCTCGTTCCAGGCCTGCACCGCGCAGCCCAGCAAGCGACATTGCATTTCACCGGGAACCAGCGGCAACTCCCGGTTGCCGCCAATAAACGCGCCGCAAAAATCAGTGCCCCCCGATATGTTGCACCACCAGATGTTGGATGTCCCAATGTTTCCAAATTGCTCCGTGCCCCAGGCCTGCGCTTCGGCGCTCAGGGGCGAGCCGGTGGTGCCCAGCGCGCGGATGCGCGACAGGTCGCCGCAACGGCGCAGGTCCACGCCCGCCTTCTGGCAATTCGCGTAAAACGCGGCACCGGCGCCAAAAAAGGTGACGCCAAGCTCGGCGGCAAAACGCCACAGCGTGGTCCAGTCTGGCGCGATCTTGTTGCCATCCGCGTCGACCGTGCGCCCACCCGGGTTGCCGTCAAACAGGCAACATGTCGTGCCACTGAGCAGGCCGCTGGCCTGCGCGTTCCACATCACCCAGCCGGTCGAGCTGTACCAGTGATAGCGCTCGCCCAGCGAGTTGGCCGCGTAGCTGCAACCGATGTCGTTGTGCAGGTTCTTCAGCGCCAGCGCCACCAGCACGGTGCCGCCATGGCTGTGCACAATGGGTTTGGGCAAGCCCGTGGTGCCGCTGGAATAGACAATCCACAGCGGATGATCAAAGGCCAGCCAGAGCGGCTCAAACGCCTGGGTTTGTGCATCATTTCTGGCGGTGATGCCCGCGAAGTCTGCGTAAGCAGCTATGCTTTTTGTAGCATCAGAGGCGCAGCCGAGGTTCTCGAACAGCAGCACATGCTGCACCGTGGGCAGCGCCGCGTGCAACTCGGCGACGACCGCCATGCGGTCGATGTCGCGCCCGCCATAGGTGATGCCGTCGCAGGCGATCAGCACCTTCGGCTCGATCTGGCGGAAGCGGTCCAGCACGGCGTTGGTGCCCATGTCGGGCGCGCAAACACTCCAGATCGCGCCCAGGCTCGCGACAGCCAGGAACGCGACCATGGTCTCGGGCGTATTCGGCAGATACGCCGCGACGCGATCCCCGCTGCGCACGCCTTGCGCCTGCAAATGCAACGCCAGCGCGGCCACCTGGCGGCGCAACTCGGGCCAGCTCAGGCGTCGCGCCGCCTCACGGCCCAAGCTCTTCTCGTTGTGGCTCAGGATGGCGGCGAAGCCACCGGCATCCGCCGGCTCGACATGGCGCAGCACCTGGCGCGCATAGTTGCAGTGCGCGCCGACAAACCAGCGCGTATGCGGCATCGGCGCGCCATCGCACACGATGCGGTGCGGTGTGCTCGACTGCAGTTCAAAAAAATCGAACACGCTTTGCCAGAAGGCCTCCAGATCCGTCGTCGACCAGCGCCACAGGGCCTCATATGAATCAAAGGCAATGCCACGGCGGGCACGAAGCCAGTCCTGGTAGAGCCGGATCTGCGGCACATAGGGAGCTGTGGTGACTGCGGTCATGGTCCGAGGTTAATCCGACTTTGGTTTGGAAAACAGATGCGGGTGACACCAGTTTGACATGAACAGGCATCGATTGTTGCTTATAGTCGCCCGATGCCCTTCAACCCGCAAACCTGGAGCCGCTATGCGCCTGTGGATCAAACCGGTGTCGATTCAAGCCCTGATTGATGCGCATGTGAATACGGCGGTGGCGCATCTGGGCATCGAATTCCTCGAAGTCGGCGATGATTTCATTCGCGCCCGCGTTCCGGTGGACGCGCGCACCATCCAGCCCTTCGGCCTGTTGCATGGCGGCGTCTCGGTGGTGCTGGCCGAAACCCTGGGCTCGTGCGGCGCGATGTTTGCCAGCCCCGAGGGCTTACGGGCGGTGGGCCTGGACATCAACGCCAATCATCTGCGCAGCGCCACCTCAGGCTGGGTCACCGGCACGGCACGCGCCGTGCATATCGGGCGCACCACGCACGTCTGGCAGATCGAACTGCACAACGACGCCGGTCAACTGACCTGCCTGGCACGCATCACCCTCGCGATCCAGGCAATGAGGTAAATTGCGGTCTTTCGAAGAAAGAAAGACGCCATGGCCTACCCCCCGGAATTTCTCAAACGCGTCGACCAGTTCATCGACCTGGCCAACCGCATGGCCGAGGACGGACACCAGGGCGACGCCAGCGCCGCCATCCTGTTTGCCGCCGGGCGCTACAACGCCTTCAATTTCGCGTCGCGCAACGCGGGCAGCGGGCAGGACCCGGCGCAGGCGGCGGAGTTCTACGTTTCCGAGTACCGCAAGGCCTTCATCTCGAACCTGGAAGGCGCCGTCGGTCCGGTCATCAAGCCGCAGGGGTAGCAACGTGGGGCTAAACCGCGAACCACCACACTGGGCGCTGCCGCGTCGGCGCGTCGTTCTGTGCGGGCTCGCAGCTCTGGTCGCCGGGTGCGCGCCCATGGTTGCCGCACCCAGCCGCGAAGCCCTGGTGCAACAGGTCACCGAGACCGAGATCGCTTTTGCAAAGACCATGGCTGATCGCGATCACGCCGCCTTCCTGGGCTTTGTGGCTGAGGAGGCCGTGTTCCTCAATGGCGGCAAGCCGCTGCGGGGCAAAGCGGCCATCAGTGCCCACTGGAAGCGGTTCTTCAGCGCGGCGGCAGCGCCGTTTTCGTGGCAGCCCGATCTGGTCGAGGTCTTGCCATCCGGTACGCTGGCGCAATCGATCGGCCCGGTGCTGGCACCCGACGGCAAGGTTTTTGCGCGTTTCTATTCCGTCTGGCGTCGTGGCGCCGATGGCAAGTGGCAGATCGTCTTTGACAACGGCTACAGCGAATGCCGCAATGCGGGTAACTAGCAGGCGCACCAGGCGACGCAGAATAAATGGTCATTTTGCGTCGCAATGCCCGCTCATCAAGCGTCGGCAGCTACCAATTAGATAGCAACGTCAGTCTGCGGCAGCCTGCCTCAGACGCTCGCTGTTCCAGTACACGTCGTCGCCCGGTGTGCCGTCGGGACGAAATCGGTTGAGCACGCGGGCCAACACAAACATCAAGTC
>JAKANU010000203.1 GCA_021812315.1 Pseudomonadota bacterium | reverse complement strand
CCACAATTGGTAAATGGACAGCATCCACATCGTCGCAAAGCTCAGCCCCTGAACCATACCGGCGCCCATGGTGACAAAGGCGAACGGGTGATACAGCTTGACCAGATACCATGAGATGACGTCAAGTGCGATGCAAAGGAAGGGCAAACCAATAATCGTAGCCTTAAGCCATACCGGTCTGACATACGCGTGACTGAAGATAGAGCCAACAAGGTAGAAGATGAATGTCAATCCAAAAAGGTGGATGTGCGACACGCGCACCAAAGTGAACACGTCGGTGCCCGTGTCCTGCTCGGTCACTTTCTTCAAATTTTCCAAGCCATTGAGATTCGCCAGATGCGGGTTACTGCCGTCGTGACAACTTACGCAACGTTTTTCAATAGTGGGTTTGATATCCGTCTCAAAATTGGTCTTGTCAGCGCCTTTCTGAACCCAAGCAATCAGTGCATTTCGTTCGTCAGGCGGTAACATGCTTGACATTGGCCCCCTCAGAGCAGACTCCAGACGTGAACCTTCACCCGAACCCGTGTAAGCAATGACCAGATCGTCGTATGAAAGGTTGTTGGGCTTCCCGTCGCGGCCGGAATAGGTATGGAAGAGGTAAAGGGCAGCAAAGCAATACGCCAGACCCAAGACCATCAGCACCGCTGTATGCATGACGCGCAGACTGGTAGGCAATTCAGAAAAGTGCAGGTAGTGGCGATGAAGTGGCGTAGTACTCATATTCTGTCTGGTAAGGGGCTAAGCTGGATGTGCTGACCGAATCTGGTGATCCAGGGGTGAAAATGAAATTCCTATTTCGAAGGAGAAAGAATCAGGTAGGTAATCGCGCGAGCCTTTTGCCTCGCATAGTGGGATGCCAGGCCCTCGATGGTTGTGTCATCAAGCGCCTCCGACATGGCGGCCATTTCCTTGCTCTTTCGCTCCCCCTTCTGGTAGGCGCGTAACGCCTTTTCTATGTAGTCCTGACGCTGCGCCGCGAGCGAGGGCCAACGTGGATCTGTGCTATTGCCGTTGATGCCATGGCAACGATCGCAACGCTCCGCCCACTCAGCAATGGTCAATGGCTTCGCTACCTTGGGCGCTTGGGGAATCTGCGCCGCAAAATACGCAGCCATGTTCTTGACCGTAGTCTGATCCACCGAGGTTGCCGCATCTTTCATTGTCGCATCGCTGCGCAGTCCGTCCTTATAGGCACGCATGGCATCAACAAAATACTGTGCATCCTGCCCGGCTAAGCTCGGTGTTGCCGGGTTGGCACTGACACCACCTTCGCCGTGGCAACCGACACAACCGGTCGCCGAGGTCTTGCCAGCCGTCGCGTCACCCGGTGCCGGAGTCTCGGCTTTGCCAGGCTTTTGAAGTGCATAAAAGAGCGCGACATTACTAACATCCGCATCGCTCAATCCCGACACCAGCGCTTTCATCATCTCATGCTTGCGCTGGCCACTCTTGTACGCGTTGGTCGCAGCGATAAAGTACTTTGGGTCCAAGCCTACCAAGCTTGGCATTCCAGCCGTGGAGCTAATTCCAGCCTCGCCATGGCAACCTCCACAACCCGCCGCTGTAGCCTTGCCTGCGCTGAGCGCGTTCGGTCCTGTGCTCACTTTCGCAACGCCACCGCTGGGTTCGGCCGGATCCAAACTAGCGTAGTAGGCAGCAACTTTGGTAATTGCATCTTCACTCATGAACTTGACGGCGTCCGTCATTCCCTTGTCGGGGCGTTTGCCAACCTGATACGCCTTAATTTCGTTGCGCATATAAATCGGACGCTGGCCCGCGACATGAGGGACCCCTTTTTGTTTGCTGATGCCAAGCGCACCATGACACTTGGCACACACCGTGTCCGCAACCTGTTTGCCCTCTGCGACATCCTTGGAGGTCGCATACAAGATGTTGAAGTCCGCAGATTTGGCGGCGCCCAAATTCAGAGTTTGGGCGAACCCGCCAGCCACCAAGCACCCGCCCGTTATCAAGACAGCGCCCAATTTCATAATGGCCATACGCACACATCGTTTCATCAGCATTACCTCAAACAAGCTATCCAATGGGCCCCTATTTCAGTCGTTTCATCGCGGCAGCATCGTTGACAATGGGCAGCCGGCCGCCCCTGTAAGCGTGAAATCCTGCTCAACTGGCGCGGACATTCTAACGCTTCGCGCCGAGCATTCCAGTTGCTCTACTGCTTCTTCTGCCCCGCAATACTAGCGTTGAACATGTAGATGACGGCGGCCCGCATCTCTGCATCGCTCAAACTCGCCATCCCACCGCGGGCCGGCATCGCTCCGCGCCCGTGTATTCCTGAGGCCACGACTTTGTCCAGGCCCTCGCTGACCCTGCCAACCCAGGCGTCACGATCGCCAATCCTTGGCGCCCCGTCTGCTCCCGTCATATGGCATGCACCACATTTTTCCCTGACGATCTGTTCACCGGTGCGCAGGGCGCTTGGCGCTTGCTTATCGACCGGTTCCGTCCAGTTGCCGCCAGATTGGTTAACCATGTATGTGATGGCCCGCTCCAGTTCAATGGCCCCCAACCCCGCGTCCCCACCGTGTGCTGGCATATTACGAATGCCTTCAAGCGCATGCCTGCTCAGCTTGCTCAAACCCAGGTCCCTACGACCCGCCCATGCTTTGGGATTGCCGATGATGGGCGCCCCCTTTTCTCCGCTGCGATGGCATTTGGCGCAGACCTCGTTAACGACACTCTGCCCGCTACGGTCCGCCCCATACGCCGCACTCGCTCCAATAAACAAGGAAATGAAGATGGCCGACCAGACGCCGACTGTTGCCAGCGATGACCGGCACTCTCGAATGTTCTTAAGCATTTCGCAACCCTCGCAACCATAAATTCATTCCACGCACCAGCCCCGGCCAGGGCACACACTCGCATACCCGGTCGTTGCGAGTTCCATTGACTATAGCCCAAGTTTCACTCAGGACCGCCAACGATGCGATCCAGGTATGGAGCGTCCGGCAAGTCCACGGCGGACAACGAGTCGCGGTGTCAAACTTGCAAGACATCCGGCCGTTTGATCCATGTCATATCCAGATCAGTCTCTGGAAAACAGCTGAATACTTGCAGTTAAACTCGCCCCACTTATCTTGGAAGGTTGTTTTGCCATGCGAGTTGTGCGTTCCGCCCTGTGGGCGATTGTTGTTTGCCTAGCCGGTGCGACGTCGGCATTCGCTGCGGACGCTGCGCGTCCGTTGGACAATGCGACTTGCCTAACTTGCCACGAGGGCAAGAAGGGCAAGCTTGAAGTTCCGGGAACGGACGGAAAGCCCCGTGCCCTACGCAGCATCGCGGGTGACAAATTCGGCCAGAGCGTACATGCCAACATGCAATGTGTGGCTTGTCATAGCGACATCGTTGATAACGCCGAGAAAGGCAATTTGCACACCAAGGACCCGGTAACAGAGCTGAACAAGGTTGACTGCGCTGGCTGCCATCAGGACCTTTGGGACCAAACCGTCAAGCACGGCAGGGCTGCGGACAAACCCAGGCTTGGCGTCGTCGCCAAGAACATCGAGGCTTACCGGAAGTCTTTTCACGCCCGCCCCAATGCAGACGACAAGACTCAGCCCAACGCAAAGTGCGACAACTGCCACGACACGCATACCTTCAACGTGCCGGCAAAAAACACGCCTCAACATACGCAGTGGCGCCTGGGCATTCCCAACGTTTGCGGCGCCACCTGCCATACCGACCAGCTTGAAGCCTACCTGGGCTCGGTTCACGGCAAGGAGAACAGCAAGAAGTTGCTGGCCCAGGCCGCGGTCTGTTCGGATTGTCACACCGCACATTCCATCAGCACTGTCTCGGGCGACGCTTTCAAGCTGATGGTTTCTTCGAATTGCGGCAGTTGCCATGTGGACAAGCTCGACACCTACAAAGACACTTTCCACGGTCAGGTCAGCACGCTTGGGTATTCGTATACCGCCAAGTGCTACAACTGCCATGGCAGTCACGAAATTCTTCGGGTCAGCGATCCAAAGTCGATGGTTTCTCCGGCCAACCGGATGAAGACCTGTCGCCAGTGCCACAACGCGCAGAAGGGCCTGCCGGAAGTTCCGGCGGCGTTTGCGAGCTACGAGCCACATGGCAATGCGCATGATTTCAAACGCTACCCGCAGATCTGGATCGCCTGGCAGATCATGGTCCAACTGCTGGTTGGCACCTTTGGCTTCTTCTGGCTGCACACAGCCCTGTGGTTCTATCGCGAGTACAAGGAGCGCCAGCAGCGCAACGGCGAACCGCACATCAAGCCCGATTCGGTGCCCGCGCATTTGCAGGGTAAGCACGTGCAGCGCTTCAGCCTGACCTGGCGCATCGCACACATCTTGTTTGCCCTGAGCCTGATGGTGTTGACCTTCACAGGGATGCCGCTGTTCTACTCCAGCGTCAGTTGGGCGCCAGAATTGATGAAAGCATTCGGTGGACCACGCGCGGCTGGGCTGATCCACCGCGGAGCGGCCATCGTTTTTGCCGGCGTCTTCTTCTGGCACTTGCTCTACGTGGTGTACAGGATCGCTCGCAATTGGAACAATTTCAAGTTCTTCGGCCCGAACTCGCTGGTTCCAAACCTGCAGGACGGCAAGGACATGATCGCCATGTTCAAGTGGTTCTTTGGCAAGGGCCCCCGCCCGAAGTTTGACCGCTGGACGTACTGGGAGAAATTTGACTACTGGGCACCGTTCTGGGGCGTGACCATCATTGGCGTCAGCGGCTTGATCATGTGGTTGCCGGGCTTTTTCGGTTCCTTCCTGCCAGGCTGGATTTTCAATGTGGCAGCCATTTTCCACGGCGAAGAGGCGTTCCTGGCGGTGGTGTTCCTGTTCACGGTTCACTTCTTCAACAACCACTTCCGCCCGGACAAGTTCCCTCTGGAAGTGGTGATGTTTACCGGCACCTTCTCGCTGGAAGAGTTCAAACACGACCACGCGGTGGAGTACCAGCGTCTGGTTGACAGTGGCGAGCTGGAAAAGCATCTGGTGGATGCGCCTTCGGCGGGCAAACTCAAAGCCGTCAAGGTTCTGGGGTTCACCTTGATCCTGATCGGGCTGACATTGTTGACACTGGTGGGAATCGGGTTCTTTACCAGTCACTGAGGAATCGCCTGGGTGCACCGCCAGCCGCGCCCAGGCAGAGGTTGTCTGAACTGGCTTGGGTTGGTATCACTACGGTGATGGAAAGGAAAACATGGAAATTGTTCATACCGATGTCGCCATCATCGGCGCCGGGGGCGCCGGGCTACGCGCGGCCATCGCGCTGGCGCAGGCTGACCCGAAAATACGCGTCGCGCTCATCTCCAAGGTCTACCCGATGCGCAGCCATACCTGCGCCGCCGAGGGGGGTGCCGCTGGCGTGGTCAAGGCCGACGACAGTTTTGATCTGCACTTTGACGACACCGTCGGCGGGGG
>JAKANU010000009.1 GCA_021812315.1 Pseudomonadota bacterium | reverse complement strand
GAGCGCGCGAGCGCTGCAACTCGCCGGTGTGCCGGCGTTTGAAGGCAGCAACGCCTGGGCCATTGCGGGCAGCCGCACGGCCAGCGGCAAGCCGATGCTCGCGGGCGACCCGCACATCGGTTTTTCTGCACCGGCGGTCTGGTACGAGGCGCACCTGTCGGCGCCGGGTTTTGAACTGTACGGCCACTACCAGGCACTCAATGCCAACGCGCTGCTCGGGCACAACACCAAGTTTGGCTGGAGCTTGACCATGTTCCAGAACGACGACATGGATCTGGTGCTCGAGCGGCTCAATCCGGCGAACCCGAATCAAGTCTGGTACCACGGTGAGTGGGTTGAGCTCCAGACGCGCGAAGAGATGATCGCGGTCAAGGGTGGCGTGCCAGTCAGACTCGTGCTGCGTCGATCACCGCACGGCCCGATCGTCACCGACGCCATCAAAGGCGGCCCGGACGTGAGTCCGGTGGCCATGTGGTGGGCGTTTCTGGAAACCGAGAATCCATTCCTCGAAGCGTCCTACGAGTTCAATCGGGCCGACACACTGGAGAAGATGCGCAGCGCCGCAGCCAAGCTGCATGCGCCTGGCCTGAATGTCGTGTGGGCCAATGCCAACGGCGACATCGGCTGGTGGGCCGCCGCCAAATTGCCGATTCGCCCGGCCTCGGTCAATCCGGCCTTCATCCTCGACGGCAGCGCGGCCGAGGCCGACAAGACCGGGTTTTATCCCTTTGCCGATAACCCGCAGGAAGAAAATCCGGCGCGCGGCTACATCGTCTCGGCCAACCATGAGCCCGAGGCCAGAAACGGGCGATCGGTACCAGGCTATTACAACCTTGCCGATCGTGCGCGCCAACTCGATGCGCGCCTGGGCCAGGCGGGCAGTACATGGGGCATCAAGGCCAGCGAGGCGCTGCAGCTTGACGTTCAAAGCGGCTATGCGCGTCGAATTCTCGCGCCACTGTTGCCGGTGTTGCAGGCCGTCGTCACCGACCCGGCCGAACGCGCCCTGCTGGCACAACTGGCTGCGTGGGATGGCGCTTACACCGTGGAGAGCGTGCCCGCGAGCGTCTTCAGCCAACTGCTATACGAACTTGCGCGGGGCGCCATGGCCGATGAACTCGGAGAGACGCAATTCAAGAATCTGCTGGGCACACGGGCGCTCGACTCGGCCTTGCCGCGCCTGGCAGCAGACCCTGCCTCACCATGGTGGGACGACCGCGCTACGCCGCGCACTGAAACACGCGCCGACACCATGGCCCTGGTATGGCAGGCCAGCATGGCGCACTTGCGAGCAACCCTGGGCACGGACAGCACCAAGTGGAACTGGGGCAAGGCGCACACGCTGACGCACAGCCACCCGCTGGCCGCGCAAAAGCCGCTGGACAAATTGTTCAACGTCGGCCCGTTTGCCGTACCTGGGGGGCGCGAAGTGCCCAACTTCCTGGGCAGCGCGATCGGACCGGCGCCCTGGGCCGTGACCCTGGGGCCATCGACCCGGCGCGTGATCGACTTTGCCGATGCCGGCAAGGCCGTCGGCATCAACCCGGTGGGGCAAAGCGGCGTGCCGTTTGACGCCCACTACCAGGACCAGGCGCGAACCTACGTCGAGGGCGGCTACGTCGCGCAGCATCTTGGCGAGGCCGACATTGCCGCGAACACGCGCAGCACCCTGACGCTGTCACCGCCTTGATCCAGAAACCACCGCGGATCGGGCAAAATAGGCCATGACTTCACCCAACCCCGGGGCATTTGCCAGGGAGCCCGCCTTCCGTCACGACCAGAGCCCGCGTACCGCAGTGCTCTATTGCAATCTTGGCACACCGGACGCGCCCGACGCCGCCCATGTGCGCCGCTATCTCCGGGAGTTCCTCAGCGACCGGCGGGTGGTGGAAATTCCGCGCCTCCTCTGGCTGGTGATTCTGCACGGCGTGATCCTGCGCGTGCGTCCAGCCAGGTCGGCGGCCAAGTACGCCAGCATCTGGACGCCCGAGGGCTCACCCCTGAAGGTATGGACCGAGAAACAGGCCAAACTGCTGCAAGGCTGGCTGGGCCAGCGCGGACATCGGGTGCAGGTTCGCTACGCGATGCGCTATGGCAGCCAGAGCATTGCCTCGCAGCTCGATGCACTGAAGACCGAGGGCACGACACGCGTGCTGATCTTGCCCGCCTATCCGCAATACTCGGCAACCACCACCGCCAGCCTGTTCGATGCCGTCTACGCCTGGGCTGCACGGGTTCGCAGGCTGCCCGAGCTGCGCTTTGTCAACCACTATCACGATGATAGCGGCCACATCAAGGCGCTGGCCGCGGGCATCCGGCGACACTGGAAGGAGCACGGGCGCAGCGAGCGGCTGGTGATGAGCTTTCACGGGGTGCCAGAGCGGACCCTGCACCTGGGTGACCCCTACCACTGCGAATGCCTGAAGACCGCAAGACTGCTGGCGGCCGACTTGGGCCTGCAGAATCAACACTATCAGGTCACGTTTCAGTCGCGTCTGGGTCGCGCCAAATGGCTGCAGCCCTACACCGAACCAACGCTGGTGGCATTGGCCCGCAGCGGGGTCACCAGCGTTGATGTGGTGTGCCCGGGGTTTACCAGCGATTGCCTCGAAACCCTCGAGGAAATCGGCATAGAGGCGCGCGAAGCGTTCCTGAACGCCGGCGGCAAGGTGTTTCAATACATCGGTTGCCTGAACGACGATCCGCTCTGGATTACCGCATTGTGCGAACTCACCGAGCGACACCTCTCGGGTTGGCCGACACAAGCCGCGCCAGACCCCGACGAACTGGCCACCAGGCGCCAGGTGGCGCTGGCACGCGGCGCCCAGGAGTAACGGCGCATGACCCGGATCGGTGTGGCACGCAGTTCTCTCAAGACCCGGGTGACCCTGTGCACGCTGATCATCTTTGTTCTGAGCATCTGGTCGATGGCCCTTTACGCCAGCCACCTGCTGCGCGAGGACATGCAGCGCCTCTCGGGCGAGCAGCAGTTGTCCACGGCATCGATTGTGGCCGCCGAAATTGACCACGAACTTGCCGATCGCCTTGAGGCGCTCGAAAAACTCGCCCGGGGATTGGACTCGGCGCTGCTGCAAAACCCGAGCGCCTTGCAGGCGCACCTTGAGCAGTTACCGGTGTTTCCGGACATGTTCAACGGCGGCATCGCTGCGATGGGCAACGATGGCACGGTGATTGCCGATGTGCCAATCAGCACCGGCCGTATCGGTGTGAACTACATGGATGTTGATGTCGCGTCCGCGCGGGCCCTCAAGGACGGTGTGGCGAGCATTGGCAAGCCGGTACTGGGCAAGAAGTTGCACGCGCCGGTCTTTGTCATGGTTGCCCCGGTGCGCGATGCTCAGTCGCGGGTGGTTGGCGCCCTGGCCGGCATCATCAATCTGGGCAAGCCGAATTTTCTCGATCAGTTGACCCAGGGCAGCTATGGGCGCAGCGGCGGCTACGTACTGAACGCACCCGAGCATGCCTTGGTCGTGACGACGACCAACAAGAGCCGCATCATGGCCACCCTGCCCGCACCGGGCGTGCACCCGATGCTCGACCGCTATGCCAGAGGATACGAAGGCACGGACATTTTTGTCGACCCGCTGGGCGTAGAAGTTCTGGCCTCGGTCCGACAAGTTCCCGTGGCCCGCTGGTATCTCGCGGTGACCCTGCCTACAAACGAAGTATTTGCGCCGGTGCGCGCCATGCAGCAAAACATGCTTTTCGCCGCGTTGGCCCTGACGGTGCTGGCGGGCTTGCTGACACGCTGGATCCTGCAGCGCGAGCTCGCGCCCTTGTTGTCAGCGGCCCGCGTGCTGGGCCAGTCGTTCGACAGCGGATCGCCGGCCCAACCCCTGCCAATCTCCCGCCATGACGAAATCGGCCAGCTCATCGGCGGCTTCAATCGCCTGCTCGGTGACCTGGGGCAGCGGGAAAACGCACTGCGCGAAAGCGAAGAACGTTACCGTGCCCTGGTCGAATGGTCGCCGGAGGCCGCCGTGGTCCACCGCGAAGGCAAACTGGTTTATGTCAACCCGGTCGCGGTCCGGCTGGTCGGGGCGACGTGTGCCGAGGACTTGATTGGCAGGCCGATCTTTGATCTGGTACATCCTGACTCCCGCGCCCTGGTAGCACAGCGTGCGCAAGCTGTCCAAACGCAGGGCGGAACCTTGCCGCTGGCGATCGAGAAATTTCTGCGACTCGATGGTTCGGCAATTGATGTAGAAGTCCAGTCGACAGCCATCGTCTACGAAGGCGAGCCTGCCATCTACGTGGCAGTGCGCGATATCACCGAGCGGCTGGCATCGCAGGAAAAGCTGCGCCTGGCCGCGAACGTCTTCAGTCATGCGCGCGAGGGCATCGTCATCACCAGCACCGAGGGTGTCATTGTTGACGTGAACGATGCGTTTTGCCGCATCACCGGCTACAGCCGCGACGAGGCACTGGGCCAGACCCCGCGGCTGCTGAATTCCGGTCGACAGAGCCGCGAGTTCTACGCGGCGATGTGGCACGACTTGATCAAACACGGCCATTGGCGCGGAGAGATCTGGAACCGGCGCAAGAATGGCAGCTATTACGCTGAAATGCTCACCATCAGCGCGGTTCACGATGCGCAGGGCCGCGCACAGCAGTACGTCGCGCTGTTTTCGGACATCACGGCGCTGAAGACGCACCAGGAGCAGCTTGAGCAGACGGCGCATTTCGACGCCCTCACCGAGTTGCCGAATCGGATCCTTCTCGCCGACCGGATGCAGCAGGCCATGCTGCAGGCGCAGCGGCGCAACCAGCCGCTGGCGGTGATTTACCTTGACCTCGACGGCTTCAAGACAGTCAACGACCAGCATGGGCATGAGGCCGGTGACCATCTGCTCATCGCACTGGCCACGCGCATGAAGCAGACACTGCGCGAAGGCGATACCCTGGCGCGCATTGGCGGTGACGAGTTCGTGGTGGTGCTGATCGATCTGACCGACGTCGCCTCCAGCGTTCCGATGGTCAATCGCCTGCTTGCGGCGGCGGCGCAACCGGTACCGTTTGGTGACGTGCAACTGCAGGTCTCCGCCAGCCTGGGCGTGACGTTTTTCCCACAGAGTGAAGAGCTGACCGGCGACCAGTTGCTGCGCCAGGCAGACTACGCCATGTACCAGGCCAAGCTCGCTGGCAAGAACAACTACCAGGTGTTCGACTCCGAGCAGGACCGCAACGTACGCGGTCACCACGGCAGCGTGGAGCGCATCCGTCTGGCCCTGGCCAGAAACGAATTCGTCCTGCACTATCAACCGCAAGTGAACATGCGCACCGGTGCCATCATCGGCGCCGAAGCATTGATCCGCTGGCAGCACCCTGAGCAGGGTCTGCTGGCGCCAGCGCAGTTCCTGCCGGTGATCGAAAACCTCCCGCTTGCCATCGAGATCGGCGAGTGGGTCATCGACACCGCATTGGGCGAGGTCGCGCGATGGAGGGCGGCAGGGCTGCAGATCCCGGTCAGTGTCAACGTCGGCGCCCGCCAACTGCAGCACGGTGAGTTCGTGCGCCGCCTGAAATCGATTCTTGCGCGGCATCCCGAGGTTGCGCCGCAGTTCCTCGAACTCGAAGTGCTGGAGACCAGCGCGCTCGAAAACATTGCCCAGGTTTCGCAGGTCATGCAAGCTTGTGAGCAGATCAAGGTGCTGTTCGCTCTCGACGACTTCGGAACCGGTTATTCGTCGCTGACCTATCTCAAGGGACTGCCAGTTTTTCAGCTCAAGATCGATCAGAGCTTTGTGCGTGGCATGCTCGACGACCCGGACGATCTGGCGATCCTCGAAGGCGTTGTGAGTCTAGCCAAGGCGTTTCGCCGCCAGGTCATCGCCGAAGGTGTCGAGACCATCGCGCACGGCACCATGCTGCTGCAACTCGGCTGCGACCTGGCGCAGGGTTATGGCATTGCCCGCCCGATGCCCGGCGCAGATCTGGCGCGCTGGGCAGCGAACTGGAAGCCGGACCCAGCCTGGCTGGACCTGCCGCCGGTGAGCCACGACAATCTGACTCTGCTGTTTGCCAGTGCCGAACACCACGCCTGGATCGGCGCCCTGGAGGCCTTTCTCAGGGGCGAGCGCGAGGCGCCACCGGACAAGGATCCGCACGAATGCCGCTTTGGCAAATGGTTGCTCGGCCAGGGGCAGCAACGCCATGAAGCGCAACCGGCGTTTCGCTCCATCGGCCCGCTGCACGAACAGGTGCACGCATTGGCCCACGAGTTGTGCGAGTTGCATGCCGGTGGCCGCGGCGCCGAGGCCCTGGCACGCATACCCGAGTTGCATAAGCTTCGCGACGCGCTGCTAGGACAATTGACCGCCCTGGTGCGGGCGAATCGACGCCGGGGGGCTGGCTGATCATGCCGGCTTTGTACGCCGTTGCAGCGTAAGTAGCTGATTTACCAATGAAAAAGACCTTCAAGAATCGCTCCTTGAAGGCCTTTGTACTAACTCCTGGTCGGTGTGAAAGGATTCGAACCTTCGACCCCTTGCACCCCATGCAAGTGCGCTACCAGGCTGCGCCACACACCGTCGGCGCGATTATAGACCGCGGCCTCCTGCGAACTCAGGAAGCCAACGCGAGAAGGCTGCGAATTTCAAACAGCTCACGTCGCACCCATTGCAGCGAGTCCGCTGAGCCCGCCTCGAGTCGATCCTCCTCGTCGTCGAGTTCGGAATCCGACAGCTCAACAACCTCGACGCCCTCAAGCAGAACTTCGCCATTTCGCTTCCTGTCGCGCTCGGCCTGCAGGATTTCCTGCATCTTGTTGCGCGCACCACTGATCGTAAAGCCCTGGTCATAAAGCAAGTCGCGAATGCGCCGGATCATCAGAACCTCGTGGTGCTGGTAATAGCGTCGATTGCCCCGACGCTTCATCGGCCGCAATTGTGTGAACTCCTGCTCCCAATACCGTAGCACGTGAGGCTTGACACCACACAGGTCGCCGACCTCACCGATGGTGAAGTAACGTTTGGCTGGAATGGAAGGGAGGGCTTTCTCCATTGAAATCAATGCTGTAGGCGCGAAAGCTTTAAGATTACTCTAAGTCGCCACCCCGTGTAAAGCATTGATTGGCCGAAGCCCGCGAAAATCGCCAATTGTGGCTTCAGCGCGGCTCAGGTTTGCCCATCGTCCTGAATGAGTTCTTTCAGCTTTCGACTGGCATGAAATGTCACGACGCGGCGCGCCCGGATCGGAATGGCCTCGCCGGTGCGCGGATTGCGCCCCGGGCGCGGTGCCTTGGTGCGAATTTGAAAGTTGCCAAAGCTCGATATCTTGACGTCATGGCCCTCGACCAGGCTGTCAGCCACCAGGCTGAAGAAGGCGTCGATCATGTCCTTCGACTCGCGCTTGTTCAGACCGATTTGTTCAAACAGCAGCTCGGCCAAGTGCGCCTTGGTCAGGGCCGGGGTTTCCAGACTTTCAACCGAGATATCCATCGCGTTGCCGATTCATTGAGAGTTCCATGGTAACGGATCAGGCACGTTGGCGTGCGCCCACCGTCTCCTGCAGCGATCGCAGCACCGTCTTGACCGTCGAGTCGATTTGCTCTTCGGTCAGGGTCGCCGCATCGCTGTTGAGGGTCAGGCGCACGGCCATGCTCTTTTCGCGCCCGTGCGCACCGGTCTCGGATGCCCCAGGGTGGTAGAGATCAAACAGAGCGGCGTCACGAAGCAGCCCGTTGGTGGGCGCATCAAAAACCGCCGCGAGCAGGGTCGAATGAGAAATCTTCTCGCTCACCAGCACCGCGATGTCGCGCTCGACGGGCTGGTGCTTGTGTACAGGAATGAATTGAGCCACGCGACCTTGCAATACGGCATCGAGTTCGAGTTCAAACATCACAGGTGCCTGCGCGAGTTCATAGCCCAAACGCCATTGCGGATGGAGTTCGCCAACAAAGCCAATGGAGACCTCATCGAGGAACACTTGCGCACAGCGCCCCGGATGCATCGCGGGATGGATGGCAGCGACAAAGCTCGGGCGGGCCGGCGCAAGCAGCGCTTCAACGTCACCCTTGATATCGAAGAAGTCGACCCCCCGCGCCTTACTACCCCATTGCAGTGCGTTGGCACTGCCACAGGCCAGAGCGGCGACACGCATGGGCTGATGGATACCCTCGACCGTCGTGTATGTACTTGCAACGCTCGCATCATGCATGAACACCCGGCCCAGCTCGAATATCCTGACCCTTGGGGTCTTGCGATCGAGGTTGTACTGCATCACCTGCAGCAGCGAGCCAAGCAATGAGGAACGCATCACTGCCATCTGGCTGGCAATCGGATTGAGCAGTTTGATCGGCATCGCGTTGCCCGCAAGTTCGCGCTCCCATCGCTCTTGCACAAAGCTGAAATTGATCGTCTCCTGGTAGCCGAGGCCGGCAAGGGCTCGGCGCACGGCAAACGGACCGCGCCTGGCCTCCGGGCGTACCCGGGCCGTGATCGGTGCCAGCGGCGGCGTCGAGGGCAAATTGTTGTAGCCGACCATGCGAGCCACTTCCTCGATCAGGTCCTCCTCGATGCGCAGGTCAAAACGATAGGACGGCGGCACGACGGTCACCACGCCGTCGCCCTGCGTGACAGCCAGTCCGAGTCGTGTCAGCGCCTGGACGCACTGGGCCTGCGTCAGGGGCATCCCAAGCACCTTGCTGGCACGCGAAACGCGTAGTCGAACCTCGGCCGAGACGGGCAAATTCACCTGCAGATCGTCGACCGGCCCGCACTGCGTTGCCCCGGTGCCGCAAATGTCGAGGATCAACTGAGTGATGCGCTCAATGTGCTCGACCGTCTGGCCCGGATCGACTCCACGCTCAAAACGGTGCCCGGCATCGGTGGCAAAATTGAAGCGTCGTGAGCGCCCGGCGATCGCTTGCGGCCACCAGAATGCAGCCTCGACGTAGACGTGACGGGTGTCATCGGACACGGCCGTCGCGTCGCCGCCCATGATGCCGGCCAGCGACTCCACCTGCTCATCGTCAGCGATCACGCCCACTTTCTCGTCGACCGTCACCGTATTGCCATTGAGCAGCTTGAGTTGCTCGCCGGCCCGGCCCCAGCGCACGTCGAGGCCGCCATGTATCTTCTCAAGGTCAAAGATATGCGATGGTCGGCCAAATTCGAACATCACATAGTTGGAAATATCGACCAAGGCCGTGACACTGCGCTGCCCGCAGCGGGCCAGCCGCTCGACCATCCAGGCCGGCGTCGCGGCACGGGGGTCAAGGTCGCGAACAACGCGCCCGGAAAAGCGGCCGCACAAGTCACCGGCGCTGACCTTCACCGGCAGGATGTCGGCGATGCCGGGTTTGACCGGCGGGAAAGCTGGAATCTTGAGCTCCGCACCGGTCAGCGCCGCCACTTCACGGGCGACGCCATAGACGCTCAAACAATGCGCGAGATTGGGCGTGAGTTTGAGAGTGAAGAGGGTATCGTCCAGGCGCAGATGCTCACGGATGTTCACGCCGACCGGGGCCTGAGGATCGAGTTCAAGAAGACCACCATGGTCTTCGGACAACCTGAGTTCCCGCGCGGAGCAAAGCATGCCGTGACTCTCGACGCCACGAAGCTTGCCAACACTGATTGTCAGCGCCTTGCCATCTTCTCCGGCCGGCAACTGCGCGCCAACCAGGGCGCACGGTACCTTGATACCGGCCCGCGCATTGGGCGCGCCGCAAACAATATCGAGCAGCGCCTGTGCCCCAACGTCGACTTTGCACACCTGCAGGCGGTCGGCATTGGGGTGCTGCACTGCCTCCCTGATCTCACCAACCACGATATCCTTGAAGGCGGGCGCGACTGGCCTGAGTTCTTCCACTTCCAGGCCGGCCATCGTCAGCGTCTCGGCCAACTGCTCGGTGGAAATTGGCGGGTTGCAGAATTCGCGTAACCAGGATTCAGGAAATTGCATAAGTCACCAAAGGTCACGAAAACTGCGACAGAAAACGGATGTCGCCGTCGAAAAACAGGCGCAGGTCATTGACACCGTAACGCAGCATGGTCAGGCGATCCGGCCCCATGCCGAAGGCAAAGCCAATGAATCTTTCGGGCTCAAGGCCCATGTTGCGGATGACGTTCGGGTGCACCTGACCCGACCCCGCTACCTCCAGCCACCGTCCCGCCAGGGGACCGTCCTGAAACCGGATGTCGATTTCAGCGCTTGGCTCGGTAAACGGAAAAAAGCTTGGCCGAAAACGCAATTCCAGGTCATCGGACTCGAAAAATGTCCGGCAGAAATCAGTAAAGACAAACTTGAGGTCTTTGAAGCTGACGTTTTCACCGACCCACAATCCTTCGCACTGATGAAACATCGGCGAATGCGTCGCGTCACTGTCCACGCGATAGGTACGACCGGGCGCGATCACGCGAATTTCCGGCATCGACCCGGCAAACAGCCCCTCGCCCTGTGCCGTGCCAGTGGTGGCACGATGCTGCCTCACATGCTGGACGGCGTAACGAATCTGCATCGGGCTGGTGTGTGTACGCAGCAGGTTCGGCGCGTTCTGCGGACCACCTTCGACGTAGAACGTATCGTGCATCGATCGCGCCGGGTGGTCCTCGGGCGTATTCAGTGCCGTGAAGTTGAACCAGTCAGTCTCGATTTCCGGACCCTGTGCGACGTCAAACCCCATCGAGCCGAAAATGGCCTCGATGCGTTCAAGCGTCAGGGCAACCGGGTGCAAGCCCCCCTGTCCGCGCCGCCGCCCGGGCAGGGTCACATCCAGCGCTTCGGACTGCAGTTGCATTTGCATTTGGGCATTGGCCAGCGCCTGACGCCGCTCATCGAGTGCCATTTCGATGGCCTGCTTGGCCCGGTTGATGGCAGCACCCAGGGACTTCTTCTCCTGCGCACCCAGCGTCGCCAGCCCCTTCATCAACTCGGTGATGCGCCCGGACTTGCCCAGGAACAGGGCCTTGGCATTTTCCAGCTCTGCCGGTGCGCTGGCGCGCTCGAATGCTGCCCGGGCACTATCAATGACGTTGTTGAATTCATTCATGGCATGTCTTGTGGTTGCGCCTTGGCTTGGCTGGGTGTGCTCCTGTCTTGCTGCATTCCACGAACAAGGGGCTAGTGCCTTTTCAAGCGCTAGCCCCCACTGTTACAGCCTAGAGTGCTATCAACAGGATAGCTAGACAGGGCCAACTCAAGCCGCTAGCTTGGCCTTGATCTGTTCGACGATGCCGGCAAAAGCCACCATGTCATGGACTGCGATGTCGGACAGCACCTTGCGATCGATTTCAATGTTGGCCTTCTTCAGGCCGTTGGCAAATTGGCTGTAGGTCATGCCGCACTGACGCGCAGCGGCGTTGATGCGGGCGATCCACAACTGGCGAAAGACTCTTTTCTTCGTGCGCCGGTCTCGATAGGCATACTGCCCGGCCTTCATCACCGCTTCTTTGGCGACCCGAAAGACGTTGCCGCGCCGACCGCGAAAACCTTTGGCAAGGGCTAGAACTTTTTTGTGGCGGGCGTGAGCCGTGACACCACGTTTGACGCGAGGCATTGTGTTACTCCTTGTACGTCGTTAATTAAAGACCACGGCCGGGCAGCATCTGTGCCATGCGACCCAGATCGGCCTCATGAACAGCGCTTGCACCGCGCAAATGACGTTTATTTTTGGTGGTCTTCTTGGTCAGAATGTGACGTTTGAAGGCTTGACCGCGTTTGACGGTACCACCTGGACGGACGCGGAAGCGTTTCTTCGCCGCGCTCTTGGTCTTCATCTTGGGCACTTTATGCTCCTTTTCCTTGTGCTCGTGAGGCGTCTGCAAACCCATTGCAGCCTTGTTGGCCCCGAGCCACTTGTTGTGGTGCCTCTTGGCATACCACGCCAACGGTGGCTGTATGCCACCGCCTTCTCATGAAGCCAGCGCCGCAGCGGCCCCGGCCTCACAATTCCTAGGACGCCGCTGCCGCGGCGGCGTCTGCAGCGGCTTTCACCGCTGCCTTTTTCTTGCCAGGTGCGATCATCATGATCATCTGGCGTCCCTCAAGCTTCGGAAACTGCTCAATCACAATCAAGTCACCAAGTTCGTTTCGAATGCGATTCAGCAAGGCCATCCCCAACTCCTGATGCGTGATCTCGCGTCCGCGGAACCGCAGCGTGATCTTGCACTTGTCGCCCTCGGCGAGAAAGCGCCGGATATTGCGCATCTTGATGTTGTAGTCGCCGTCGTCGGTGCCCGGGCGGAATTTGATTTCCTTGATTTCAATGACCGTCTGCTTCGCTTTCGCTTCCGCCGCCTTCTTCTGCTCCTGGTACTTGAACTTGCCGTAATCCATCAAGCGACAGACCGGCGGCACCGCTGTGGCCGAAATCTCGACCAGATCAACATCAAGGTCCCCCGCCATGCGCAGGGCCTCCATCAAGCTCACCACGCCAAGCGGCTCATTTTCAACCCCGGAGAGTCGAATTTCCGGGGCCATGATTTCCCGGTTCAGGCGGTGTTTGCGTTCTTCACGGTGACGGCGGTCACGATATTCTGTAGCGATGGTTTAGTCCTTCACAAATTCAGCTGCGAAACCTGCAGCAACCAGCCATTGGTACGCGCACACTACCTGCAATCCCGCTTGAATTCAGCCTAGACAACAGACTTGTTGGCGATGTCCCCTGCCATCCTTTGAACGAAAGCATCGAGGGACATTGCACCGAGGTCTTGACCACCCCGGGCGCGCACTGCAACGGTACCCGCCGCCTTTTCCTTGTCGCCCGCGACCAGAATATAGGGCAGCTTCTGCATTGAATGCTCCCGTATTTTATACGTAATTTTCTCGTTGCGAAGGTCGGTGACCACCCTAAGGTCTTGATTAGGCAGTGATTTTTTCAAGGTTTCGACAATTTCACGACAATAGTCGGCCTGCGCATCAGTGATATTCAGAACCGCTACATGGACAGGCGCAAGCCACATCGGCAGCGCGCCGGCGCTCTCCTCGATCAGGATCCCGATAAATCGCTCCAGGCTACCAACAATCGCGCGGTGCAGCATCACCGGACGATGCCGGGCGCCATCCTCGCCGACATATTCGGCATCCAGCCGCTCGGTCATGAAGAAGTCCACCTGCATGGTGCCGCACTGCCACTGCCGACCAATGGCGTCCTTCAGCGTGTATTCGATCTTGGGGCCATAGAAGGCGCCTTCGCCCGCAGTGATTTCGAATTCGCAGCCCGACGCTCGCAAGCTCTGCATGAGCGCCTCTTCGGCCTTGTCCCAACTCTGATCCGAACCAATGCGCTTTTCCGGGCGGGTTGCAATCTTGTAAATGATGTTCTTGAAACCGAAGTCGGCGTAGACCTTTTGCAACAACGCGGTGTAGTTGATGCACTCCTGAAGAATCTGCTCTTCGGTGCAAAAAATGTGTCCGTCGTCCTGCGTGAAGCCGCGCACGCGCATGATGCCGTGCAACCCGCCCGAGGGCTCGTTGCGGTGGCAGTTGCCAAATTCCCCGTAGCGCAGCGGCAGGTCGCGGTAGCTCTTGATGCCCTGCTTGAAGATCAGGATGTGGCCCGGGCAGTTCATCGGTTTCAAGGCGTACTCGCGCTTTTCGCTCTCGGTGACGAACATGTTCTCGCGGTACTTGTCCCAGTGGCCGGTCTTTTCCCACAGGCTCTTGTCGATGATTTGCGGGCCTTTGACTTCCTGGTAACCGTTGTCCTGGTAGACCTTGCGCATGTACTGCTCGACGCCCTGCCACAGCGTCCAGCCCTTGGGGTGCCAGAACACCAGGCCCGGCGCGTGGTCGTCGATGTGGAACAGGTCGAGCTCGCGGCCGAGTTTGCGGTGGTCGCGCTTCTCGGCTTCCTCCAGCATGGTCAGGTGCTGTTGCAGTTCTTCCTTGGTCGCCCAGGCGGTGCCGTAGATGCGCTGCAGCATTTCGTTCTTGTGGTCGCCACGCCAGTAGGCACCGGCGAGCTTCATCAGCTTGAAGTGCTTGAGTTTGCCCGTGGAGGGCACGTGCGGGCCGCGGCACAGGTCTTCAAAGGCGCCTTCGCGGTAGAGGCTGACGTCTTCCCCGGCAGGGATGCTCTCGATGATTTCGGCCTTGTAGAACTCGCCCAGACTCTTGAAGTAATCAACGGCCTCATCGCGCGGCAGCACGCGGCGCAGCACCGGTTCATCCAGTGCGGCCAGCGCCGCCATCTTCTTTTCAATGGCCACCAGGTCCTCGGGCGTGAACGGCCGCTTGTAGGAAAAATCGTAAAAGAAGCCGTGCTCGATGACCGGGCCTATCGTCACCTGCGCGTCGGGAAACAGCGCCTTGACCGCGTAGGCCAGCAGGTGCGCCGTGGAGTGGCGTATGACTTCCAGCCCGTCGGCGTCCTTGGCGGTCACGATGGCCAGCGCGGCGTTGCCCTCGATGCGGTAGCTGGTGTCGACGAGCTTGCCGTCGACCTTGCCCGCCAGCGCGGCCTTGGCCAGCCCGGCACCAATGTCGGCGGCAACCTCGGCCACGGTGACCGGAGCCGGAAATGCACGTTGGGAACCGTCGGGAAGCGTAATTTGGATCATGGTGCGTATCGAGTAGAAAAGGTCAAAAAACAAAAAGCGCGGAATGGTCCGCGCTTTACTATGGTTTTGATAGCTGGCTACGCACAAGGCGCGCGGACTAGCGGCCTATACGCATATCAAATGGGGCCGGATGAGTTCGCGGTGTCATAACCAGATTGCCTTTCTCGCTCTTGTGGGTCGTGGAGACCCGAATTTTAGCCCGAGTTGGCAGCCAGGGTTGGAGGACCGCCGCAATCAAAATGCATCCACGGCGAAGTCGATGAATTTCCTGACCTTGGGCGTCAGGTAGCGCGTGCTGGGAAACACGGCATGCACGGATATGACGGGCGGCTGCCACTCGCGCAGAACCCACACCAGCGCCTTTGCCTCCACCAGGGACTGGGCCACGATCAGCGGCAGTTGCGCGATGCCCATCGCGGCGGCGGCCGCATCCCGCACAGCAAAACTATTGTTCACCCGCAGGCGCGGTGTGGACTCCACCTTGAATACATCGGCGCCGTTTTCGAGCAGCCACGGCTGCGTGCGCGCGCTGCCCGAGAACTCCAACCGGTCATGGTGCGCAAGGTCTTGCGGGTGTCGCGGCACACCGCGGCGCGCCAGATAGTCGGGGCTGGCAAACAAGCCGTAGTGCAGGTCGCCCAACCTGCGCGCGGAGAGACTGGAGTCGGGCAAGGGCCCTACCCGAATCGCCAGATCGAACCCCTCGTGCACCAGATCCACCACCCGACCCGTGAAGTCTGCCTGCACCTGCACCTGCGGAAATTTCTTCAGGTACCCCGCGACCCATCGGCTCACCGCGATCATGCCGAATTCCACCCCGCAGGTGAGCTTGAGCACGCCGCGCGGCTCGGCCTGGGTTTTCTGGGCGGTACGCCAGGCTTCGTCCACCGCACCCAAAATGCCCACCGCACGCTCAAACATTTCACGACCCACCTCGGTGAGCGAGAGCGAACGGGTGGTGCGCTCGAGCAGGCGCACCCCGAGCTTTTTCTCCAGCTGGGTGACAACGCGGGACAAATGCGCCTTTTGGGTGCCCAGGCTCTCCGCCGCGCGCGTGAAGCTGCCGGTTTGCACGACTTTGACGAAAGCGCTGAGTTCTTGCAGTTCCATGGACAGGTTTATTGTTGCTAAATTTGGCAACAGTATGTCTCATTTTTTCGTATTTATCAAAACGACTGCAGGCCGCAAACTTCGGGCTCAGGTTGCAGACCACGCAGCCTTCAACCCCAACGGAGCATTGCATGAGCCTCAAAGACCCCAACGTTGCCAACCCCAAGACCAAGAAACGCATCGCCATCGTCATCGCCAACCCCGCGGTGTCCAGCACCACCGGCTGGCCCGTGGGCTTTTGGTGGAGCGAGCTAACCCATCCCTACCTCGCCTTTGAAGAGGCCGGTTACGAAATCGAAATCTTCAGCCCCGAGGGCGGCAAGTGCGAAGCCGACGGCATGAGCGACCCCAACGATGCCAGCGGCTACAGCAAGACCGACCTGATCACCCAGGGCTTCATCCACACCCCGGAACTCAAGGCGCTGGTGGACAACACCCAAAAGGTTGCTGACCTGGACGTAGCCCGCTTTGACGCAGTTGTGGTGGCGGGCGGCCAGGCCCCCATGTTCACGTACGAGAAGGCCGGCGCCCTGCTCGACAAGTTTGTCGCGTTTTATGAGGCGGGTAAGGTCGCCTGCGCCCTGTGCCACGGCACCGCGGTGCTGGCCTTTGCCAAGCTGAGCAATGGCGAGTACCTGGTCAAAGGCAAGACCGTCACCGGCTTTGCCAATGTGGAAGAAGACTTTGCCGACAACGCCGTCTGGAGCTACGGCATGCTGCCGCGCGACAAGCACGTGATGCCCTGGCGCATTGAAGACCGCCTGAAAGCGCTGGGCGGCAACTTTGTGCAAGCCGGCTTGTGGCGCGGCTTTGCGGTGCGCGACGGCAATCTGATCACCGGGCAGCAGAATTTCTCGGGTGCGGATACGGCCAAGCTGGTCATCGAAACCCTGGGTCGGTAAGCCACGCAAAGAAGGAGAATCATCATGCGCATTTCCATCATCGGCGCCGGCAATGTCGGCAGGGCTTTGGCCCAGGCGTTCATCCGGCACGGGGAAGAGGTGTACCTTGGCGTGCCCGTCCCCGAGAAGTACCAGAGCACCGCCGCCGCCCTGGGTCCCCTGGCCAAGCTGGGCACGGTGGCCCAAGCGGTTGCTGCCAGTGAGGTGGTGATTCTGGCCGTGCCCTTTACAGCCACCAGGGCCATAGTCTCCAGCGTGGCCGACTGGCAAGGCAAGGTCCTGGTGGATGCCACCAACCCGCTTGCGCCGGGTCTTGCCGGCTTGACCGTGGGTACCACCATCTCCGCAGCAGAGCAGATTGCCGGATGGGCACCCACGGCCAAGGTCGTCAAGGCGTTCAATACCACCGGCGCTGAAAACATGGCCGACGCCGCGTTCCCGCAGGGTCTGCCGTTCATGCCGGTCTGTGGTGACGATGCGCAGGCGCGCGCCAAAGTCATAGCCCTGGCCTCGCTCATCGGTTTTGAAGCGGTGGACCTGGGCCCGCTCTCAGCCGCCCGTTATGTGGAGCCGTTTGCGATGACCTGGATACACATGGCGTTCAAGCAGGGCCTTGGGCGAAAATTCGCTTTTGGACTGTTACGCAAAGACTGAATCCACCACTGAGCAAAGGCACCCCATGGGCAAAGGACGATTGGAAGCATTCAGCGACGGCGTGATTGCCATCATCATCACCATCATGGTGCTGGAGTTCAAGGTGCCGCATGGCGCGCAGCTGGCGGACCTGTTGCCCTTGTGGCCGGTGTTTCTGAGTTACGTACTGAGCTTTGTCAACGTGGGCATCTACTGGAACAACCACCATCACCTGCTGCACGCGCTCAAGAAGGTCAATGGCGCGGTGTTGTGGGCCAACCTGAACCTGCTGTTCTGGCTCTCGCTGATGCCCTTTGCAACGGCCTGGATGGGCGAAAACCACTTCGCTTCCATGCCCGTGGTGGTGTACTGCCTGGACCTGTGTCTGTGCGCACTGGCCTACACCGTGTTGCAGGCGCAGATCATCAAACTCGAGGGCACCGGGTCGGACCTGCACCAGGCCATCGGGAGCGATCGCAAAGGCAAGATTTCGCTGGCGAGTTATGTGCTGGCGATTGCGCTGGCCCTGTTGGGCCTGCCTTCGGTCGCCGGGCTGCTGGTGGGCGTGGTGTCGTGTATCTGGTTCATCCCGGACCGTCGGATCGAAAAGAAGTTGACGCAAGGGTAGGCGCGCCGGCACCGGCGCCGCCTGCCATTTGCTATCAAAACAGTAGCTGCTTGCGCCCGTGCAACGGGCGCTGCAGCCCTGTTTGGCATATGCCAGAGGAGCTCAGTGGAACTGCGCCTCCTCGGTGGAGCCGGTCAGCGCCGTGACGCTGGACTTGCCGCCCTGGATGGCCGTGGTCACATCGTCAAAGTAGCCCGTGCCGACTTCCTGCTGGTGCGAGACAAAGGAGTAGCCACGGTCGCGCGCGGCGAACTCCGGCTCCTGCACTTTCTCGATGTAAGCGGTCATACCGCGCTTGACGTAATCCTGCGCCAGGTCGAACATGTTGAACCACATCGAGTGGATGCCCGCCAGGGTAATGAACTGGTACTTGTAGCCCATGGCGCCGAGTTCGCGCTGGAACTTGGCGATGGTGGCGTCGTCCAGGTTCTTTTTCCAGTTGAACGACGGGGAGCAGTTGTAAGCCAACAGTTTGCCCGGATGCTTGGCATGCACGCCTTCGGCAAACTTGCGCGCAAATTCCAGATCCGGTGTGCCGGTTTCGCACCACACGAGGTCGGCGTATTGGGCGTATGCCACAGCGCGCGAAATGGACTGCTCCAAACCATTTCGTGTGCGATAGAAGCCCTCTGCGGTGCGCTCCCCGGTCAGGAACGGCTGGTCGTTGGCATCGTAGTCGCTGGTCAATAGATCAGCCGCCTCGGCATCGGTACGCGCAATGACCAGTGTGGGAACGCCGCAAACGTCGGCGGCCATGCGCGCTGCAATGAGCTTCTGGCAGGCTTCAGCGGTGGGAACCAGCACCTTGCCACCCATATGACCACACTTCTTCACGGCAGCGAGCTGATCCTCCCAGTGCACGCCGGCCGCGCCGCAGCGGATCATGTTCTTCATCAACTCAAAGGCGTTGAGCACGCCGCCAAAGCCGGCCTCGGCGTCCGCAACGATGGGAGCGAAGTTGTCGATGTAGCCTTCATCACCCGCATCGATCCCCTTGGAGTGCTGGATCTCGTCGGCGCGGCGAAAAGTGTTGTTGATGCGCTCGACCATCTTGGGTACCGAGTCAACCGAATACAGGGATTGGTCCGGATACATCGAAGCGGACTGATTGTTGTCCGCGGCGACCTGCCAGCCCGAAAGATAGATAGCCTTCACGCCGGCCTTGACCTGCTGCATGGCCTGGCCACCCGTCAGCGCGCCAAGACAATTGACGTAATCCTCTGTGTGCAGCAAGTCCCAGAGTTTTTCCGCGCCGCGGCGTGCAAGCGTGTGTTCGATCGGGAATGAACCTCGCAGACGCACGACGTCGGCAGCGCTGTAACCGCGCTTGATGCCCTTCCAGCGCGGGTTGGTGGTCCAGTCCCGCTCCAGAGCCGCAATCTGCTGCTCGCGGCTGAGTTGTTCTGTAATGGTTTGAGGCATGAATTCACTCCTTGGGTTGGTTGATCGGGTTTGCGCCTGCGGCACAAAAGGCAAGCGTCTTACCGCAAATTTTATGTCTTATATAAGACATATGTTTCGTCATGTGTTTTATATAAGACATATTTTATTGTTTTTAAAATCAATATCTTACGGACTCCATACCATGTAACGAAATCACTTCTTCAAGAGTGGAAGGAAATATTGCCTGGTCAAGGGCCGAGGTTTTGCATGTTGCAAACCGGATTTCACATCGCAAAACCAAGGCCTTCCCTGGGAGCCCGACGCCAACCGCGAGCCCAAGGCAAGTCCTTCGCCAGAACCGGTCCGGTGCGGCGTCTCAGGAGGCGCCGGCTTGATACGCGGCCGACATTTCCTGGGCACGCTTGCGTTGGGCGCGCGACATCCAGACGCTGGCCGCGACCACGCATACGCTGACAACAGCAACCGTCAGCGTCGCAACCGTGTTGACGCTTGGACTCAAACCCAGGCGGGCCCGACTGAAGATGACGATCGGCATCGTCGTTGAACCCGGCCCCGAAAGAAACGCAGAAATGACAACGTCGTCGAGCGACAGGGTGAACGTCAACAGCCAAGCTGCAGCGATCGCCTGTGAGATCAACGGCAACGTGACCAGAAAAAAGACCTGCCAGGGCCGGCAGCCCAGATCCTGAGCGGCCTCCTCGAGTTGCGGACTCATTTCCTGCAAACGCGACTGCACCACGACCGTCGCGTAGGCCATCCCCAACAAGGTGTGGCCAAACCATATGGTCAACAAACCTCGCTCAGGGAAACCAAACGCCCGCTGCACCGAGACCAGCATCAGAAGCAGCGACAAACCGATAATCACCTCGGGCATGACCAGCGGCGAACTGACCATCCCCGCAAAAAGCGTGCGCCCCTTGAAGCGTTTGAAACGGGTCAGGACCAGTGCGGCGAGCGTGCCCAGGACCACCGAGGAGCATGCCGTCATGAACGCGATTTCAAGCGACAGTTTGAAGCCCGAGATGATCTCGGCGTCCTTGGCCAGCGCCTGATACCAGCGCAGGGACCAGCCGCTCCAGTTCGTGACCATCGGACTGCTGTTGAAACTCAGCAACATCAGCGTTGCAATGGGCAGATACAGAAAGATGAACATCGAGCCCAGCCACAGCGCCGAAACCATCCAACCGTGAGAGCGCTTCATCGACTTGGCCCCCGGCTGCTTTCAGCCTGATATTTGTTGAACAGGGCCAGGGGAACGACGATGAACAAAATCATGACCACCGCCACGGTGGCGGCCATGGGCCAGTCGTTGTTGCTGAAAAACTCGTCCCAAAGCACCCTGCCGATCATCAGGGTTTGCGGTCCGCCAAGCAGTTCCGGGATCACGAACTCCCCGACGCAGGGTATGAAGACCAGCATCGAGCCGGCCAGCACACCGCTGCGCGAGAGCGGAACTGTAATGCGCCAAAAGGCCTGCCAGGGGGTGGCACCAAGGTCTTGCGCCGCCTCAAGCAGTCGCAAGTCCATCTTCACCAGATTGGCGTAAAGCGGCAGGATCATGAACGGCACGTACATGTAGACCATCCCGAGAACTAGCGAAAACGAGGTATTCATCATTTTCACGGGTTCGCCGAGCAGGCCCAGCGCGATGGCGATGTTGTTGAAAACCCCGCTGTCGGCAAGGAGCATCTTCCACGCATACACGCGCAACAGGAAGGAGGTCCAAAACGGCAACATGACCATCATCAACAACGCTGGACGCCGGGAGGCCGGACTGCGCGCCATGAAATAGGCAAAGGGATAGGCCAGGATCAGGCAAATGATGGTCGTGATTGCGGCAAATCGCAGCGAACTGAGGTAGGTCTCCAAGTACAGGTCGTCGCGGGCAATGAACAGGTAATTGGCGAGCCTGATCTTGAACTGGAATATCCCGTCGGTCCACACCACCAGATCCTTGAAGACCACGTTGTCCATTTCGGACACGCTGATCTTGAAGACCACCAGGAATGGCAACAAAAAGAAGATCAGCAGAAATGTCAGTGGTACCCCAATGAGCGCCCGGCGTCCCCAGGAACCGGTCACCTTCTCGTGCAGACCGTGCAAGGGTCGAATCAACTCGCTCACGTCAGCCTCACCTTGTCAACACCACAACATCGCTGCCACACCACCAGACATACACCGAATCGCCCCAAGTCAAGGCCCCGGCATCATGACGCGCGGCGTTGGTATGGGTCACCTTGACAAGCTTGGCGCCAGCATCGAGTTCAACGTGGTAGGTTGTGAGGCTGCCGAGATACGCCAGGTCCTTGATCACGCCGTGTGCAATGTTGAATCCGACCTCCTGCATCGATTCGCGCTCGTCATCGCCCGGCAAGTCCTGCCGAACAATGATTTTTTCCGGCCTGACACAGACGTGCACTGCCATGCCGCGCGTACCGGTGATGCCGTGGCTGACATAGTGCCGGCACTCGGGCGAACGAATCACGACGTGATCGGCTTCGTCGACTTCAACGACGCCATCAAACAGGTTGACGCTACCGATAAAGTCGGCAACGAAGCGGCAATCGGGGGTCTCGTAGATCTCCGAGGGCCGACCGATCTGCAGGATCTTGCCCTCATTCATCACGCCGATGCGCGACGCCATGACCATCGCCTCGTCCTGATCATGCGTCACCATGACACAGGTCACACCGACCTGCTCGATGATTCCTACCAGTTCGAGTCGGGTGCGCTCGCGCAACTTGGCATCCAGCGCGCCCAGCGGCTCATCGAGCAACAACAGTTTCGGACGCTTGGCCAGGCTACGCGCCAGCGCCACGCGCTGCTGCTGACCACCCGAGAGCTGATGGGGTTTGCGCCGGGCATAGGCCTGCAGCTGCACCAGTTCAAGCATCTGCGTCACACGCGCTTCAATCTCCAACCTTGGCAACCGGTCGCGCCGCAGACCAAAGGCCACGTTGTCCCAAACACTGAGGTGCGGAAACAGGGCATAGCTCTGAAACATCATGTTGATCGGCCGCTGGTACGGAGCCAGCGTCACGATGTCCTGCCCGGCCAGAAGAATCTCGCCCGAAGTCGGCTGCTCAAACCCCGCCAGCATGCGCAGCAAGGTGGACTTGCCGCATCCGGAGGAGCCAAGGAGGGCAAAGATCTCGCCCTGCGCCACCTCCAGCGACACATCATCGACCGCAACAACCTCGTCAAAATGCTTGACCACGCGCTTGATCTGCAGGAATGGCACCGTTCCTGCGGTCGATGACTCCACGGATTCCAAGACTGTTACCACTTCCCGTCCTCAACCAACACGACGCCCGATGCGAGCAGATGAAATGCCCCTGCCAAGCATCCAGCACAATTTCAGAAGGCCCAAATGGTAACCCGGTTGGAATCCGCCCGGGACGCTCAGGAGCCTGGTCTGCACAGGCTCAGGCATGATGCGGTGTCTTAACGATTCACGGCAGACTTTGAATACCCGAACCCGTCGTCTCGCCGCCTACGCCCTGCTCGCGCTGAGCATGGCGTTGGTAGGTAGCTATGTTGCCCTGTCCAAGCCACTGGTGGCGGTGTTGCCGGTGTTCCTGCTGGCCTGGCTGCGGTTTGGCATTGGCGGCCTGGCGATCCTGCCTTGGCTGAAGAAGCCTGCTGTTGAAGCACCCATGAGCCAGGGCATCAGGAAGCTCGTCTTCCTGGAGTCATTTCTGGGCAATTTCCTGTTTTCCATCTGCATGCTCTACGGCGTGAGCCTGACCACGGCGGTATCAGCCGGCGTCATCATGGCGAGCATTCCCGCGGTCGTGGCGCTGATGAGTTGGTACTTCCTGAAGGAACGCATCGGTGCACGGGTATGGGCCGCAGTGGCTTGTGCCGGGCTCGGCATCGCGCTTCTTGCGCTATCAAAACAGGAGCTGCCAACGCAGTCCAGACAAGTCTTTTCAGGCAATTTAATCATCACAGACGAGTTGCTCGGCGACCTCTTGTTGTTGGCTGCTGTGCTTTGCGAGGCGGCCTACGCGGTGATCGGCAAGAGACTCACTGGCGCTCTGACCCCCAAGAGAATCACGGCCCTGATCAATGTCTGGGGGTTCGCGTTGATGACACCGATGGGCCTGTACCTGGCCCTGTCGTTTGACTTCCGTACCCTGTCGGTCGGCCTGTGGTGGCTCCTGGTGTTCTATGCCCTGGCCGCCAGCGTGGGCTCGGTCTGGCTATGGATGACCGGTCTGAAGACGGTCCCGGCCGCCAACGCCGGGGTGATGACGGTAATGTTGCCCATTTCAAGCGTCGTGATCGGTGTCTTCGTCCTCGGTGAGTCCCTCAGTGGCTGGCAAACCTTGGCTTTCACGATTTGCCTTGCCGGAGTACTCCTGGCCACGGTGCCGGAGGCGAAAAATCGCCAGTCCTGACGCGGCGTTGGCACGGGCATCTGTGGCAACGCATGAACACTTTGACGAGCTTCGACCGCAGCCAGGCGAGCGGCGTGGGAGTCCACCCCGGAAAGTACCTACAAAAAAAACAACAGATTGCTATGAAAAAGATACTTTTTCCCTTGGAAACACACGAATTCTCCAGTAGCATCCGGCTTGCCAGCGAAGAAGCAGTTTTTTGCTGGTGATTAATCAACTTCGAGAAGGAAAATGATCATGGCAACTGCAAGCAAATCGGCCGCAAAAAAGGCACCCGCCAAGAAAGTGGCTGCGAAGAAGGCTCCTGCGAAAAAGGTCGCCGCCAAGAAGGTAGCGGCGAAGAAGGCTCCGGCCAAGAAAGTCGCGGTCAAGAAGGCTCCGGCCAAAAAGCGCACACCGAACGCCGCTTTCATGAAAGCCCTGACGCCGAGCGCGGCGCTGGCTGCGGTGGTTGGCGCCAACCCTCTGCCTCGCACTGAGGTCGTCAAGAAGATGTGGGTCTACATCAAGGCCAACAAGCTGCAAGATGCAGTCAACAAGAAGATGATCAATGCAGACGCCAAGCTGCGAGCCGTTTTCGGCAAGGTCAAAGCCGACATGTTCGAGATGCAAAAGCTGATCGGCCAGCACCTCAAATAAGAAGATTCGACTGTCGAAAACACAGGCCGGCGCGAGTCGGCCTTTTTTCTCGGCTGACGCCTACACCGCCACGGCCACTGACCCATCATGCTGCGCTTCATCCTGACCCGGCTGAGTCTGATCGTTCCGACCTTCATCGGCATGACCCTGGTGGCATTCTTCCTGATTCGACTGGTGCCGGGCGACCCGATCGAGACGCTCGCCGGCGAACGCGGTATTGATGCGACGCGTCATGCGGTTCTGCTCAAGGAATACGGGCTGGACCGTCCGCTGCCGGTGCAATACGGCATTTATATCGGCCGTGTCTTGCGCGGCGATCTGGGGACTTCAATCATCACGCATGAACCGGTCATGAATGAATTCCTGGCTCTGTTCCCGGCCACGATCGAGCTGGCACTGAGCGCGATCCTGTTTGCGCTACTGCTGGGCATACCGGCAGGCATTCTTGCTGCAGTCAAGCGAAACTCGGTGCTCGACCATGGTGTCATGGGTGTCTCGCTGACGGGCTACTCCATGCCAATCTTCTGGTGGGGC
>JAKANU010000202.1 GCA_021812315.1 Pseudomonadota bacterium | reverse complement strand
GGCGCTGTTGAAGTCGAGGTTGATGGTGTGACGGTGCCGGTTGCTGATCTCTTGATTTCAAGAAGAAATGCCCTGCAATGCTTGATGGCCGCGCTTGGGACGCTATCGTTTCAAGAGCAATCCTGGGCTGGTGCGCAAATCGAGGAGCCGCTGGTGGACTCGGTTCGCTCGGCCATGAGTTCGGCGATATCGAATGCCGCTCCGCCCGTGCCCGAGTTCGCGGACACTGAATCACGACTGAACTACCTGCGCTGGTTGGCGTCGATGAGTGACCGCCTGCGCAGGCGAACGCCCGAATTCCGCTCGCGCAGCGAGTTTCTTCAGACCGTTTGGTATGAGAGTCGACGTGCTGGACTGGAACCGGCTTTGGTGCTCGGTTTGATCCAGGTCGAAAGCAATTTCCGCAAATTTGCGGTCAGTTCCGTGGGTGCTCGTGGCTACATGCAAGTGATGCCGTTCTGGAGCCGCTTGCTCGCCGACGGCGACGCAGGACGGCTGTTTCACATGCAAACGAATCTGCGCTTCGGTTGCGTCATCCTGCGCCACTATCTGGACATCGAAAAGGGCGACCTGTTCATGGCGCTCGGGCGCTACAACGGCTCGCGCGGCAAAGCACAGTACCCGCAGGCTGTGCTGGATGCCAGGAAACGCTGGGATTAGGCCAGGGCTTTTTGCAGCTCGCCGCTTTCGTACATCTCCAGCATGATGTCCGAGCCGCCGATGAACTCACCCTTGACGTAGAGCTGAGGGATGGTCGGCCACTGGCTGTATTCCTTGATGCCGGCGCGAATGTCGGCGTCCTCGAGCACATTGACGACTTTGAGTGTGTCCGCGTTGACCCCGCAGGCCTGAAGTATTTGCACCGCGCGCCCCGAAAAGCCACACTGTGGAAAAGTCGCATCACCCTTCATAAATAGCACGACCGCATTGCCTTTGACAATGTCGTCGATGCGTTGTCTCACGTCAGCCATTTCCAACTTCCTGAAATATTGATAGCTTGATTATTCCACCTTCGGCATCGGGACGCCCTGTGCCTTGCGATTGGCCACTTTGAGGGACGGGGACGGCATCACCTAAACTGCGGCTCCATGAACGGTGAACGGCTGGTGTTGGGTTTCGAGTCCTCGTGTGATGAAACCGGCGTCGCCCTGGTGGCGCTGCGCGATCATGGGTTGCCGGTGTTGCTGGCGCACGCGCTATACAGCCAGATCGAGATGCATCAGGCCTATGGCGGCGTCGTGCCAGAACTCGCCAGTCGTGACCACATTCGCCGCATCCTGCCTTTGACCGATCAGGTTCTGCAGGCATCCGGACGCAGCACCGCGGCGCTTGACGTGGTCGCCTTCACACGCGGCCCGGGGCTGGCGGGCGCACTGTTGGTCGGCGCTGGCGTGGCCTGCGCCCTGGGCGCGGCGCTGAAGCGACCGGTGCTCGGTGTGCACCACCTTGAAGGTCACCTGCTGTCTCCTTTCCTGAGTGCTGATCCACCCGAATTCCCATTCGTGGCCTTGCTGGTCTCGGGTGGTCACACGCAGTTGATGCGGGTCGACGGCGTGGGACGGTACACGCTGCTCGGAGAGACAATCGACGATGCCGCCGGCGAGGCGTTCGACAAGTCGGCCAAGTTGCTCGGTCTGGGCTACCCCGGCGGGGCGGCGCTGTCAGCGCTGGCGGCCTCGGGTGACCCGGCCAGCCACAAGATGCCGCGACCACTGTTGCATAGCGCCAATCTGGATTTTTCGTTCTCTGGCCTGAAGACCGCTGTCATGTTGCGGGCCAGAAAGCTGGCTCTGGAGCGTGACTGTGCGGTGGGTGATCTGCCGCAGCCAATCCTGGCTGATCTGGCGGCTTCGACGCAGTCGGCGATCGTCGAGGTCCTGGTGAGCAAGGCGCTCGCAGCCCTGGCCGGCACCGGCCTGAAGCGCTTGGTCGTGGCGGGCGGCGTAGGTGCCAACCGCTTGCTGCGCGAGCAGCTCAACGTCGAGTGTGCAAGGCGCCAGATGCGCGTGCATTACCCCGAGCTTGGCTTGTGCACCGACAACGGGGCCATGATTGCCATGGCTGCCGCCATGCGGCTGCAATCGAATGCCCAGTCGGCCAGCACGATCTACGCCTTTGACGTGAAGCCGCGCTGGCCTTTGACTGAAATTCAGGTCACTGAATGTTGATCTTGGTGACGCGGCTGGGCTCAACTTCCTTGGCCAGGGTCAGCGTCAATACGCCGTGTTCGAGTTTGGCCTGACTGGCGCTGGCGTCGATGTCCTGAGGTAGCTCGTAGACGTGCCGGTACCTGCGCGGGGCATCTTTGTTGGTTTCGACGCGCACGACCGCGCCTTCGATGCCGATGCTGAGTTGCTCCCTGGCAACTCCCGGGACGTCGAAGGTCAGGGTGTATGCCTTGTCGTCTTGTTCAATCCTGCACGATCCGGGGTTTGCGCCAAGTTGCGCTTCGGAGAGGAAGCTCTGCAGTGTGCGGCCTGCGGGAAAAAAGCCGCGATGACCAAAGTCGGGCCGGGTGAGTGGGGAAAACAACATGAATGACTCCTAGTAAACTGCGCGCTGTTCGACATGAATGAAGCGCCATGGGCAGGAACCTGCGCTCGATGTGGCAGTTTTCAAGAGAAAGTAGGGATGTATATTTTTTTCAATAGGGCCTTGAAAAGGGCGCGGGTGGCTCGATGTTCGCCGACGCCGATCGCATCCGGCGCGTTGCAATGTCGGGCGGCGGCGTCCGGCAGTCCCTAGCCGCGATGGTGCGAAAAATCATCCGGAACCTCGAACCTTCGCGGATCCGCGAGGTGGCCAACGCCGCCTTGGGGCGCGAGGATGTGCTCGCGTTCTGGTTCGGTGAGGGCGACGAGGTGACCCCGGAGTTCATCCGCCAGGCCGCCATTGAATCCTTGCAGCGTGGCGAGACCTTCTACACGCACAATCTGGGCCTGCCCGAACTGCGCGAGGAGATTGCCGCTTACATGAGTCAGCGTCACGGACTGATAGACTCCAGTCGCATCGCCGTGACCAGCGGCGGCGTCAATGCCCTGATGCTGGCCGTGCAACAGCTGGTCGATGCCGGTGACGAGGTGCTTGCGGTGACGCCTGTGTGGCCGAACCTGACAGCCCAGCCGACCATCCTGGGCGCTCGCCTCAGGTGCCTGTCGCTCAAGCCGATTGATGGTCTCTGGAGCCTGGACCTGGGAGCCTTGCTGGCGGCAGTGACGGTGTCGACCAAAGTGTTGATTCTGAATGCGCCGAACAACCCGACCGGGTGGACTCTGACACGCGAGGAGCAGCGGTGCATCCTTGATCATTGCCGCAGGACCGGGACCTGGATCTTGGCCGATGAAGTGTATGAGCGCTTGTATTACGGTCCCAGCACCAATGGTTGCGCTCCGAGCTTTCTGGATCTGGCCCAGGCCGATGACCGACTGGTGGTGGTGCACAGCTTTTCCAAGAGCTTCCTGATGACCGGATGGCGTCTTGGCTGGCTGGTGATGCCCGCAGTGATGCTGCACGACATGGGCAAACTGATCGAGTTCAACACGTCATGCGCCAGCGTCTTTACGCAGCGTGCAGGTATCGTGGCGCTGCAGCGGACCGATGAGGTCACGCCGCGGGTGGTCGCGCACTTGAAGCATTGTCGCGACACGTTGGTGGCCCTGCTGCAAACCGTCCCGGCAGTGCGGGTAGCACCGACGCTGGGTGGCATGTACGCGTTCTTCAGCCTGGCCGGGCATACGGACTCACTGGTCACGGCGAAACGACTGGTCGCCGAGGCTGGTCTGGGATTGGCACCCGGTGTGGCATTTGCGCCCGAGGCCAATTCATGGCTGCGCTGGTGTTTCGCTTCCCGGGACCCGCAGCGACTGGTCCTGGGCGTGCAGCGTTTGATGGCCTGGCTGGCGAAGCAGTAGCACCGGCTCTGAGCGCGAGCGAATGAGGACCTTGGCTGTTGATTGGTAAACCAAAAAATGCAATACATGGAATTCCTTCCCGCCTGGCCGCTGAGCGTGAACATGCTGTTCTTTTTCGGGCTGCTGTTGTTTTGCGGCTCCATCGGTGGCTTCCTCGCGCATCACTGGCCCTGGCTGCCCAGCATCACCGGGTTTATGCTGGTCGGGTTTCTCGTAGGCCCCAACGTACTGGGCTTGGTGAGCTATGGCGAACTGGCTCGCTCACGTGTCGTCGTCGACGTCGCGCTGGGGTTGATTCTGTACCGACTTGGGTTGTCACTCGATTTCAAGGATCTGATTCACGACAAGGCCCTGCTGGTGATATCGGCGGTTGAGTGTGCACTGACATTCGGCATCGTCTACTGGGCCCTGGCCTGGGTCGGCGTCACGGGGTTGCCCGCGGCAGTCATCGCCGCGGTCGCCATATCCTCTTCGCCCGCGGTGCTGATTCACGTGGCTCACGAGTTGGGTGCCTGCGGCCCGGTGACGGAGCGCGCGCAGTCGTTGTTGGCGCTGAATAACATGATCGCTTTCATCGTGTTCGCCGCCCTGCTGCCCGGGTTGTACGTCGACGGCAATGCCCCGATCGAAACGGTGATCGGTGCTCCGCTCTACAGCTTTCTGGGTTCGGCGGCTTTGGGCGGATTGGTCGGGGTGGTCCTGCACTTCACTGCGCGCAAGTTCAAGGGTGCGGCACAGTATCACCTGGCCCTGGTGATCGGGGCTGTCGTGTGGACGCTGGGGGCAGCAACCATGCTGCAACTTTCGACACTCTTTGCGCCGCTGGTTCTGGGCGTGGTGGTGCGCGGCATCGAGCGTAAGGACTTGATATCGGAGATGGAGTTTGGTTCCGCGTTTGAGCTGTTCTTCATTGCCTTGTTTGTCTATGCCGGGGCGAATCTGCACCTTGCGGAAATCCTGCAATATGCGCCCGCTGTCGCGGTCTTTGTGCTGGGAAGAATGGTCGCCAAGTGGATGGGTGTTGGTGTGACATCGTTGGCCTTTGGAGTGCCGCTGCGCCAAAGCGCAACGACGGGGTTGTTGCTGTTGCCGATGGCCGGTCTCGCCATCGGGCTGGTCAATACGACGGTGACTCTGTTCCCGTCGCACGGCGGCGTGGTTGGCTCCATTGTTCTGGCAGCCGTCGCTGCCATGGAGACGATAGGCCCGCCGATTGCATCGCGTGCGCTGCGCTGGTCCGGTGACGAGTTGCGCGGGGAATTCTGGCCGGAAGAAGGCACACCACACTGAATCGCGCGGCGCACCTGGCCCGGTTATAATCACCGGGCTTTGCTCGTCGCGAAGCGCACGTCAGGGGCAGTTCCAGCGCCTGACGCAAGTTCAACATCTACAGGAAACCCATGATTGCATCCAGCATCAAAGCCGCTGTCGTCAAAGACAACGCACGCCAGCTTGGCGATACCGGCAGCCCAGAAGTCCAGATCGCGCTGCTGACCGCACGCATCAACGAGCTCACGCCGCATTTCA
>JAKANU010000201.1 GCA_021812315.1 Pseudomonadota bacterium | reverse complement strand
AGCCCTTTGCGCGCGATGACGCGGCCGTATTCGCCCCGGCGGGCGCGCTGAACCCACGCTGGAGTACTGCGGTGCGCCAGCGGCTGGCAGCACGTTATGGCTTTCTCGCGCAACAGTTGAGTGCCGGCGCCAGCGACGATGCGCTCCAAACGATCCCGGGAACCAACACCTTGTGGCTGGAGCTTGCCGTGGCCGTCGAACACGAGGCCATCGTGCATCTGGACGATCTGCTGTTGCGACGCACCCGTCTGGGCCTGCTGCTGCGGCGTGGTGGCCTTGATCACCTGGCGCGCATCCGTGCCCTGTGTCAGCCGCACCTGCACTGGGATGATGCGCAATGGAGCGCCGAAATCACCCGTTACCGTGCGCTGATTGACGCCTTCTACCAACCCGGAGTGGCACCATGAGCAAAACACACCTGCTGGCGATCGACGCCGGTACCCAAAGCATGCGCGCCCTGCTGTTTGATCTGCAAGGCAATCTGGTGGACAAGGCGCAAGTGCCGTATACGACCTATCAGTCACCGCAGCCCGGCTGGCTGGAAAACGACCCGCAGGCTTTCTGGCAAGCCCTGTGCCAGGCCTGTCAGCAATTGTGGGCCAGCAGCACCGTGCCCAAGACCACGATTGCCGGCGTCGTCCTGACCACGCAACGCGGCACAACGGTCGCGCTGGACAAGCAGGGCCAGCCTTTGCGAGCCGCCATGATCTGGCTCGACCAGCGCCGCGCCGAGAAGACGCCCAAACTGGCATGGTGGTGGAACGCAGCATTTCGCGCCATTGGCATGCGCGATGCTGTGCGGTTCTTCCAGCGCGAGGCCGAAGCGAACTGGATCGCCGAACATCAGCCTGAGCTTTGGGCAAAGACAGAGAAGTTTCTGTTGCTCTCCGGCTACCTCAATTGCCGCTTGACCGGCCGCTTTGTCGATTCAGTAGCTTCACAGGTTGGCTATATCCCGTTCGATTACAAAAAGGGCGACTGGGCGGCGGCCTCCGACTGGAAGTGGCAGGCGCTGCCAATCAAGCGATCGATGCTGCCCGAGTTGGTGCCTGCGGGGACGATCATCGGGAAGGTCAGCGCCGAAGTGGCGCTGCAGACCGGCATTCCCCAGGATTTGCCCGTCGTCGCCGGGGCCGCCGACAAGGCCTGCGAGGTGATCGGTGCGGGCTGCCTCACGCCCGAGATCGCGTGCCTGTCTTATGGCACCGCTGCGACCATCAACACGACGACGCCACGCTATCTGGAGGCCACCCGTTTTGTGCCGCCGTACCAGGCTGGCGTGCCCGGCCACTACAACACCGAGATCCAGATTACGCGCGGCTTCTGGATGGTCAACTGGTTCAAGGAGCAGTTCGGGCTGAATGAACAGCAGTTGGCCATCGAACGCGGCGTCACGCCCGAGAGCCTGTTTGACGCCCTGGTCAACCAGGTGCCCCCGGGCGCGCAGGGTCTGATGTTGCAGCCGTTCTGGAATCCCGGCATTAAGGTGCCCGGCCCCGAGGCCAAGGGTGCCGTTATCGGTTTTGGCGATGTGCATACGCGCGCGCACATGTACCGCGCGATCCTGGAAGGCCTGGCCTATGCACTGCGCGAGGGCAAGGAACGCATCGAAAGACGCGGCGGCGACCGGATCACGCGCGTACGTGTTTCCGGCGGCGGTTCACAGAGCAACGCGGCCATGCAGATCACCGCCAACGTCTTCAATTTACCGTGCGAGCGAGCCCACCTGTACGAGACCAGCGGTCTGGGCGCAGCAGTTCTGGCCGCCGTGGGTCTGGGCTTGCATCCCGACTTTGTTACGGCAATCAGGGAGATGACCCGCATTGGCGAGGTTTTTGCACCTGAACCTGAACACGCCAACACCTACGAGCAACTGTACCGCCGCGTCTACTGCCGCATGTACTCGCGCTTGCAGCCGCTATACAAGGATATTCAGGAGATTACCGGGTATCCACCAAAGGCGTGACGCCTTCGACAGCCACCGCGCAATATTTGACCTCGGCAATCTTGCCAAACGGGTCGAGTGCGGCATTGGTCAGCAAATTGGCGGCGGCCTCGCGGTAAGCAAAGGGCAGGAACACGGTGCCGGGCTGCAAGCCGTCGTCGAGCCGCGTCTGTAGCGTGATGTGGCCGCGGCGCGAACGCAGGCTGATCATGTCGCCTTGCACCAGCGCCAGCGAGCGCAGGTCCGCGCCGCACAGCGACACGGTTGCAACGGGCTCCAGCGCATGGAGCACACGGGCGCGCCGGGTCATGCTGCCGGTATGCCAGTGCTCAAGCTGGCGCCCGGTGATCAGCACAAACGGGTAGTCGTCATCAGGCTGTTCATCAGCACCGATGAGCCCCACGGGCACCAGATGGGCACGCCCGTCTGCTGTGGGAAAGCGCTCGAGAAACACCGTCGGCTGGCCCGGATCATCTTCGTTCAGGCAGGGATAAGTCACGCTGCCCTGGCGCTCGAGTCTTTCCCACGTAATGCCACCGATGGCCGCGTGCATGGCTTGGCGCATTTCCTCAAACACCGCCGCCACGCCGTCGTGCGGGCCCGGGTAGTTCCAGTTCAATCCCATGCGCCGGGCCATTTGTTGAATCAGCCACAAATCGGCGCGCGCCTCGCCTGGGGGTTCGATCGCCTGGCGGCCTAGCTGGACCATGCGGTCCGTGTTGCTCACGCTGCCGGTCTTCTCGGGCCAGGCGCTGGCGGGCAGCACCACATCAGCCAGCCAAGCGGTTTCGGTCATGAAAATGTCCTGCACCACCAGATGTTCCAGGCTGGCCAGGGCGTGGCGTGCGTGGTTCAGATCGGGGTCGCTCATGGCCGGGTTCTCGCCCATGATGTACATGCCGCGCACCTTGTGCGGGTCGCTCTGCTCGCTCAACGCCTTGTGCATCATCTCAACCACCGTGTAACCCGGTTGGTCGTCGAGTTTGCTGCCCCAGAACTGCTCGAACCAAGCGTGGGCCAGGGCATCGGTGACCCGTTGATAGTTCGGAAACATCATCGGAATCAGACCGGCGTCGCTGGCGCCTTGCACGTTGTTCTGGCCACGCAACGGGTGCAGACCGGAACCGGGCTTGCCGATCTGGCCGCAGATCATGCACAGCGCGATCAGGGCGCGCACGTTGTCGGTGCCGTGCACATGCTGGCTCACACCCATGCCCCAGAAAATCATCGCCGACTTCGCATTCGCGTAGGCGCGTGCCACTTCGCGTATGGTCGCAGCTTCAATACCGCAAACCGGCGCTATCGCCTCCGGGCTGAAGGCTCGCACCGCTTCGCGCACCGCCTCAAAATTTGCGACACGCTGCTCGATGAAGCCTGCGTTGGTCAGGCCTTCTTCGATCACCGTGTGGATCATCGCGTTGATGAGCGCGACGTCAGTATCGGCCTTGAACTGCAGGTTGCGCCAGGCGTGTGCCGCCAGATCGGTGCCGCGCGGATCGGCCACGACAATCTTCAGGCCGCGCCGCGCAGCATTTTTCATCCAGGTGGCCGCTACGGGGTGGTTGCCTTCCGTGTTCGAGCCAATCACCAGGATCAGCTCGGCATGCGCCACATCGCTAACCTGATTGCTTACTGCCCCCGAGCCAACGCCTTCGAGTAGCGCAGCCACACTCGATGCGTGGCACAGGCGCGTGCAATGATCAACGTTGTTCGAGCCAAAACCGGTGCGCACCAGTTTCTGGAACAGGTAGGCCTCTTCGTTGCTGCCCTTGGCCGAGCCCAGACCAGCCAGTGATTTAGTGCCAAACGCAGCACGCAACTGCACGAACTTGGACGCCGCCAGCGCCAGCGCCTCGTCCCAACTGGCCTCACGAAACACACTGGCCCACTGCTCGGGATCGCGCAGCACATTGAGGTCCTTGGGCACATCGCTGCGGCGGATCAGTGGCCGGGTCAGACGCTGCGGATGCTGTACGTAGTCAAAACCAAAACGCCCCTTGACACACAGACGGCCATGATTCGCCGGGCCGTCGCGCCCTTCGACGCCGATGATTAAGTTGCCACGCACCCGGTAGCTGAGCAGACAGCCAACGCCGCAATACGGGCATACCGAATCCACCCTTCGATCACCGGGCTGCTCTCCAACGTCTGCATGGGCACTGAGGGCCCCGGTCGGGCACGCCTGCACACATTCGCCACAGGCGACACAAGTGCTTTGCGCCAGCGGATTCCCCAGGTCAAACACGATGGTTGAGTGCGAACCGCGATTGGCCATGCCGATGACACCGTTGACCTGCACTTCGCGGCAGGCGCGCAGGCAGCGCGTGCAGTGGATACACGCATCAAGGTTGACCGCAATCGCGGGATGCGAAAGGTCGGCTTGCGGCTGCGCGCGGCGCAGCGGGCGCAGCGCGGGCCGGGAAGTGACGTTTTCGCGCGCGGCCCAGTCATCCAGCTCGCCGTAGTCAGCGACTCTGGTGACGGCGTCATCACGGTGGTTGACCGCACGCTCGGGCAGGTCAGAGAGCAGCAACTCAAGCACCATGTTGCGGCTCTTGCGCGCGCGCTCACTGTGCGTGAGCACGCGCATACCCGCACTGACTGTTCGGCAACAACTCGCGGCCAGCGCGCGTTCACCCTCCACCTCAACCACGCAGGCGCGGCAGTTGCCCTCGGCGCGCAAACCGTCCTTGAAGCACAGGTGCGGCAGATCGACGCCGTGGCGTTGCGCCGCCTTGAAAATGCTCTCCCCGGCTTGAGCCTGCGCCTTCGCACCGTTCAATGTGAAGTCAAGCAAACTCATGCGCAGCCCGAATCTCATGCTCAAAGTACCGCATCACGCACAGCGCAGCGTTCGGCGCAGCCTGCCCCAACCCGCAAATGGAGGCCTCGGCCATCACCGCGCACAGGTCTTTCAAGGTTGATTGATCCCATACCTGCGCCCGCATCAAAGCGGTGGCCTTCGCTGTACCAACCCGGCACGGCGTGCACTGGCCACAACTCTCGGCAGCAAAAAACCGCATCGCGTTCAGCGCCGCGTCGCGCGCAGGATCCGATTGACCAAGCACCACGACTGCCGCCGAACCGATGAAGCAGGCGTAGGGCTGCAAGGTATCAAAATCAAGCGGCAGGTCGGCCAGACTCGCGGGCAGGATGCCACCGGATGCACCGCCCGGCATATACGCATACAGCGTGTGGCCCGGCGCCATGCCACCACAGTATTCGTCCACCAGTTCACGCGCCGTGATGCCGGCTGGCGCGAGTTTGACGCCGGGCTGACGCACGCGTCCGCTGACGCTAAACGAGCGCAGTCCGCTGCGGCCATGACGGCCAAAACCTTTGAACCATGCGGCGCCTTCTTCCAGAATCTGGCGCACCCAAAACAGCGTCTCAAGGTTGTGCTCCAGCGTCGGCCGTCCAAACAACCCCACCTCGGCAATGTAGGGTGGACGCAGGCGCGGCAGACCGCGTTTGCCCTCGATGCTTTCGATCATCGCGGACTCTTCGCCGCATATGTAG
>JAKANU010000200.1 GCA_021812315.1 Pseudomonadota bacterium | reverse complement strand
ACCATGTAGTCCATGATTTCAGCGTCGCTCTTGTTGGCCTTGATCAGTTCACGCAACTCGCGGCGAAGATCCTTCGCGAGATCGGCGCGCGAACCCGCCAGCGACTCGTTTTGACAGACCAGACAGCGCAATTCTTCGGAAATGGAGATCATGCGCTGCTCAACCACCGGGTCGTCGGCCAGCAGCGGAGCTTCGGCGGCGACCGATGGCAGCGACAACTGCAGTGCCAGCACCAGAGCGAGCCAATATTTCATTTTTGCAACTCCCGGATCATGGGTACGATCTTCTCGCGCAGCGCGGCCTCGGTGACCGGGCCGATCTGCTTGTAGCGGATCACACCGGTCTTGTCGATCAGAAAAGATTCGGGCACGCCATAGACACCAAAGTCAATGCCGATGCGCCCTTCCTTGTCAGATACGCTGAGATCGTACGGGTCCCCGTAGCGACCCAGCCACTTCAAGCCGTCAGCCTCCTTGTCCTTGTAATCCAGGCCAACGATGGGCAGGGTCTTGGTCTTGGCAAACTCCATCAGCACCGGGTGTTCCTGGCGACAGGCCACACACCACGAGGCCCAGACGTTGAGCAGCCAAACCTTGCCCAGCATGTCCTTCGAATTGAACTGCTGCGTCGGCTCGTGAAGCCGTGGCGCGGAAAACAAGGGTGCCGGCTTGTCGATCAGCGGTGAGGGGACTTCCTTCGGATCAAGGGTCAGGCCAATCGCCAGAAACACCACCAGAACGACAAAAATTCCCAGAGGAATCAATGCCTTCTTGTTCATGCTGGCGCTCCCTTGGCAAGGGCACTGGCTTTGCTCGCCTGCACTTTGCGCCGGTAACGCTTGTCCAGTGCCGCCAGCACACCTCCAACGGCCATGAGCAGGCAGCCACCCCAGATCCAGGTGACAAAGGGCTTGTGGTAGACCCGCACCGCCCAGGCTGGGCTGGCGCCATCTTCCAGGCGCTCGCCCAGCGCAACGTAGACGTCGCGCACGAGATTGCTGTCGATGGCGGTTTCCGTCATCGGCATGGTGGATGAAAAGTAGGTGCGCTTTTCCGGGTGCAGGGTCCGCAGTACACGCCCGTTCTGAATCAGTTCGACGTCGCCCATGTCAGCGCTGTAGTTCGGGCCCGCGACCTCGCGAATACCCGTGAGCTTGAAGGTGTAGCCAGCGACTTCCACGGTATCACCGACCACCATGCGGACATCCTTCTCGGTCTCGTAGGACTTGACCATGGTGATACCGACAACGCAAATGGCAATGCCGATATGCGCCAGATGCATGCCCCAGAACGACAAGGGTGCGAGCCGCCACTGCTGGGCGTCACGAACCTGGCGAAAGATCTGTTGCAGTGAGGACAGGACAATCCAGAACGCCAGCGTCAGACTCAGCGCCACCAGCGGCGACCATGCACCGGCCAGAAACGGGGCCGAAACGCCCAGCAACACAGACAGGATGGCCACCGGGCGCAGCTTCCTGGTGAGATCCGAGACGCTGTCATTCTTCCAGCGGGCGAACGAGCCAATCACCATGAAGAACAGTACCGGAAGCATGATCGGCGCGAACACGGCATTGAAGTACGGTGGCCCCACGGACAGCTTGCCCAGACCCAGCGCGTCGACGATCAGCGGGTACAGGGTACCGAGCAAAACGGCCGCTGCCGCGGTGGTCAGCAGGACGTTGTTACCCAGTAAAAAGGTCTCGCGCGAGATCAGCGAAAAGGCACCACCCGCACGCACCTTGCCCGAGCGTGCTGCAAACAGTGTGAGCGAGCCACCGACAACCACCGACAGAAACAGCAGGATGAAAATCCCGCGCTTTGGGTCCGTGGCAAACGCATGCACGGATGTCAGCACGCCAGAGCGAACCAGGAAGGTCCCGAGCAGGCTCAATGAGAACCCGATGATCGAGAGCATGATGGTCCAGCTTCTGAACAGGCCACGCTTTTCTGTGACGGCTAGGGAGTGGATCAGCGCCGTGCCCACCAGCCAGGGCAGGAATGAAGCGTTTTCGACCGGGTCCCAGAACCACCAGCCGCCCCAGCCGAGTTCGTAGTAGGCCCACCACGATCCCATGGCGATGCCGATGGTCAGGCAGATCCACGCCGCGGTGGCCCAGGGACGCGTCCAGCGTGCCCACGCGGCATCAAGCCGGCCATTGAGCAGGGCGGCAATGGAGAAGGCAAAAGGCACCGACATGCCAACGTAACCCATGTACAGCATGGGTGGATGAAACACCAGCCCCGGATCCTGTAGCAGAGGATTCAGGTCCGCCCCATCAGCCGGAATGTCACTCAGACGCAGGAAGGGGTTGGAGGTGATCAGCATGAACAGCAGGAAACCCACCGCCACCAGGGCCAGCACCGCCAGCACCCGGCAAACCATCACTTCGGGCAATTGCCTGGAGAACAGCGACACCGCCATCATCCACGTGCAAAGCATCATCAGCCACAGCAGCAGCGAGCCCTCATGGCCGCCCCAGACACCGGCAATGCGGTAGATGTCGGGCAACTTGGAGTTGGAATGCTGCGCAACATAGGCAACGGAAAAATCATTGGTAAAGAAGGCGTAGGTCAGACAGACGAACGAGATCGCCACCAGAACCCAAAGCGCTTGCGCCCCGGGTCGCGCCATGGCCATCCAGTCGGCACGCCCCTGCTGACCGCCTACCACGCCAAGAGCACCCAGTGCCAGTGCCACAAACAGGGCCAGGATCAGCGAAAATTGACCGATTTCAGGAATCATGATTTACCTCTACGCGTTGGGCACCGGCCAGGCGGTCAGCGCCAGAAAATTTCATTGCAGCGATTTGCTTGTCTTCTCGATGGCCGCCTGATCGAGCGCCTGTTTGGCCTCGGGCGGCATATAGTTCTCATCGTGCTTGGCAAGCACCTCTGTGGCCGTGAATTTTCCGTCTTCACCGAGTTTGCCCTGAGCCACCACGCCCTTGCCTTCGCGAAACAGGTCTGGAAGGATCCCCGTGTATGAAACCGGCATTTCCTTGGCGGTATCGGTGACAACAAAGGCAACCGTCAGGTTCTCGCGCTTGACGGTGCCCGGTTTGACCAGGCCACCGACCCGAAAAGTCCGGTTCTTGGGCGCCTCGCCGGCAGCCACCTGCGATGGAGAAAAGAAGAACACGAGGTTGCTCTGAAAGGCATTGAGAACAAAATAGGCCGCCAGCGCCAGGGTGCCGAGTCCGCCGGCGATGATTGCCGCGCGCTTGTGACGAGGTTTCATGAAGAGCTTCCTTCCGACAAGAGTTCACTGCGCAGGGTGCGCAGAAGATGCTTGCGCCGCGCGCGAAGCAAGACGATTTCGGCAATGACCACCGCTGCGGTCAGGCCGAAACTGCCCCAGACATAGAGGGCGTAGCCGCCCATGGCCAGGAATTCCGAGACGCTATGCCACTGCATGTTTGACCCACTCCGTATGACGTTCGCGATCCAGGATGATGTTGCGCACGCGAACCAGCGCAATACAGATGGCATACATCCAACACGCCACCACCATGATCAGCATGCCCCAGAGCATGGTGCTGGCCATCGTCGGCGACTTGGTCAGCGACACCGAGGCGCCTTGGTGCAGGGTGTTCCACCACTTGACCGAAAAGTAGATGATCGGCACGTTCACGACGCCGACCAGAGCCAGCACGGCGCAGGCTTTGTCGGCACGGCGCGGGTCATCAATGCTCGACTGCAAGGCCAGGAAGCCGAGGTACAGGAACAGCAGAATCAACTCGGAAGTCAGCCGCGCATCCCAGACCCACCAGGCACCCCACATCGGCTTGCCCCACAACGCGCCAGTGACCAGTGAGAGGAAGGCAAACAGCGCACCGGTTGGCGCCAGTGCCGAGGCCATCATGCCCGATAGCCGGGTATTGAACGCCAGGCCGAATCCCGCCCAACCGGCCATGACCAGATAGATGAACATGGACATCTGCGAGACCGGAACGTGGACAAAAATGATGCGATAGCCCTCGCCCTGCTGCGCATCGGTGGGCGCCACAAAGAAGGAAATCCACAGGCCGACCACAGTCAGCACCGTGGCCAGGGCGGCAAACCAGGGCCACATGCGCCCGGCAAGATAATAGAAATTTTGCGGCGACGCAAACTTGAACCAGTGAATCACGCGGGTATTCATTCCAGGGAAATCCTCAAGGCAGTGGTGGTAGCCAAAGGGGCGAAGAACGCCGACAGCACCAGCAGTGCTGCGAGCAATGACAGGTGACCGCCAACGCCCAGGCCAGCGGCGTCGGCTTCAACTGCGCCGGCACCGAATATCAGCACGGGAATATACAACGGAAGGATCAGCAGCGACAGCAATACCCCTGCGCCGCGTACGCCCAAGGTCAATGCCGCGCCGATGCTGCCGATCAGGCTTAGTGTGGGCGTGCCCAACAACAGTGTGAGCATCAGCAAGCCCAACGCGCGCGCGTCGAGCCCGAACTGCAGTCCCAGTACCGGGGCCATCATGACCAGCGGCAAGCCTGAGAGCAGGAAGTGCGAAAACGCCTTGGCCACCACCAGCAATGCCAGCGGCGTGGTCGACAGGCTCATCTGTTCGAGTGACCCGTCGGCGTAATCGGTGGCAAAAAGGCGTGGCAACGAGAGCATCGCGGCAAGCAGCGCGCTGACCCACAACACGCCGGGGGCCATGCGCAGCAGAAGCGCCGACTCGGGCCCGACGCCAAGCGGAAACAGGCTGGCAACCACGACAAAGAACATCAGCGGCGTGAGGACCTCGCCCTTTTGTCGCAGCGCCACAGCGAACTCGCGGCGCAGCACGGCCAGCATGACACGGACCATTCCAAGTTTCGTCATGCACGCAACTCCAGCAGCTGCGGCGCCACGGCACCGATCTTCACATGTTGATGACTGGTCAGAACTGCCAAACCACCGGCGCCAAGATGCGAGGCAATCAGGTCCGCAAGCATGCGCACGCCGGCTTCGTCCATGGCGACAAACGGCTCATCGAGAACCCACAGACGCGCACTGCTCAAGGCCAGGCGCGACAGAGCCACCCGGCGCTTCTGGCCCTGGGAGAGATGCCGCACCAGCTGGTCATCACGCCCGCTCATGCCAAACTGTGCCAGCACCGCCTGCTTGCGCGACGCCGGTGGGGCCAAGCCTGCGAGCGCAGCGGTGAAGGTCAGGTTTTCGCTAACCGTCATCGATTCCTGCAATGCGTTGAGGTGACCGAGGTAGCACAGGTCGCGGCAGTAGCTTTCACGCTGCGCCCCAATGGGTATCCGGTTCCAGAGGATCTGCCCGGACTCTATCGTCGAGAGCCCGCAGACCATGCGCAGCAGGCTGGTCTTGCCCACGCCATTGGCGCCGGCAACATACAGCCAGCGCCCCGACTCCAGTTCGCAATTGACCCCTTGAAATAGCTGTCGCCCACCTCGACTGCAGGCAAGTTTGGAGAAAGAAAGAGTGGCGGCGGTATTCAATTCTTGGCGTTGCAAAAG
>JAKANU010000199.1 GCA_021812315.1 Pseudomonadota bacterium | reverse complement strand
TGTGCATGCATCGGTGGAGCTTTGCTGGGGTTGGGGATGATGGCCGAATCCTAGGGATGGGTCGTGCCAAAGCAAACGACAGTCTTCTCATACCGATAGATGCCGGACGATATAAGCAGGGAAATACTCAGAAAACGGTAAGTAGCGCGACAGCACAGCGAGGTTTCATGTGGGTTTCAGGCACTTTCTTGTCGCCTTACTTGCTGACGCCTGAGTAAAACCTCAAGATGACCTTGCACGCGATTTCCGGATCCCATGGCTGAGACCGTTACGCGGTCTGCCTGTTGCGGGCGGCAAGCCATGCCCGTTCGAACTGCATCGGGCTGACGTAGTCTGGGGACGAATGAAGCCGCCTGTGGTTATAGAAGTTCAGCCAGTCGACGATTTCATCCATGGGCGTCGGGGACTGTCTGAATTTCTGTGTGCGAGGCGCTCGGAGTCATGTTGCGCGGCGGCCCACGTGAATCGATCCGCGTAGAGGATCGCGAATCGGACGCCGTCAGCCGCACCAGGTTCTCGCAAGCGGTGGCTTGGGCGAAGTTCTTGATCCGGATATACGGGATTTCGTTATTCAATAGCGCGTCGAAGGACAGGCGCGTTAGCGAGCCGGGCACTCGATCGGCCCAGACGGTTTCGGTAGTCTGTACGGTCAACATGTCTTGGCATCCTTTTCGTTTCAGGGGTCTGGCTTGGGAAAGCGGCAATGCAATCAGCAGTTCACTTTGGGCGGGTCCCCTCTCGCATGAAGAAAAAGGTGAGGATGGCGCCAGCCAGAAAAACGGCGGCGATCGTCATCAACGCCAGACCGGCTTTCAGGGTGACGCCCTGCAGCAATGCGCCGAGGACGGCGATGCCCATGGCGCCCCCGCTCTGGCGCGCGGCGTTCAGCACCCCGGAGCCCACGCCGACCCGCTCAGGAGGCACGCTCGAGAGGGCCGCTGCGACGATCAGGGGTAGCGTGCCGCCGCCCATGCCGATGAGCAGCCCACCGACACTCATGCTCAGGGGCGTGAAACCGAAGGTGGCCAGGGTCGCCGCGCCGAGCACGCCGGCAAGCATTCCCAGAGCGGCGAGAGAGCGAGCGCCGATGGAGTTGACGATCCAGCCCGAGGCCGTTGCGAGCACTGCAGTGGAAAAGGTCATCGGGATCAGCATGACGCCGACCGACAGCGGCGAGTAGCCCTGTGCCTGCAGCGCCACAGGCAGGACGAACAGCGCTCCGTAATACGACAGGTTGTAGAGAAACGCCGCGCCTACCGACGCGGAGAAGGTCCGGGACCGGAACAAGCTGAGCGGCAGCATCGGATCCTGCCGGCGATGTTCGACCGCAAGAAACAGCAAGGTTGCGGCCACGCCAATGGCCAGCGCACCGGCGATGGCCGGAGACGTCCAGCCGTATTGACGTGCCTCGATTGCGGAGAACGTGATAGTGAACAGAGCCATGATCGCAAGAAGCTGGCCAACAGGATCAAAGGCGCGCCGGTGGGTCGTTGGCCTGCCGGCGCAGGTGGCAGCAATGGAGAGGGCCACTAGGCAGACCGGAATATTCACGAAGAAGATGGACCGCCAGCCGAGGGTCTGGACCAGCAACCCGCCGATCAGCGGCCCCGCCACCAACGCCGTCGCCGAGATCCCGCTCCAGATGGCCACCGCCCGCGCCCGTTGGCTGGCCTGCGGAAAGGCGTTGGTCAGTAGAGCCATGGAGCTGGGCAAAATCGCCGCTGCGCCAAGACCTTGCACGGCACGGGCGGCGATCAGTTCGGTCACGCTATTTGCCAGGCCACAGGCTGCTGATGCCAGCGTGAAAAACGTCAGGGCACCCAGGAACACCGGGCGCGCACCCAACCGGTCGCTGGAGGCGCCTGCAGTGAGGAGCAGGCTGGCAAAAATCAGCGTATAGGCACTGGCGACCCACTGCAGCGCCGATAGGGGAAGGCCAAACATTTCTCCGATGCTCGGCAAGGCCACGTTGACCGCCGTTACATCCAGCGTCACCATGAACGAACTGATGCCGATTGCGGTGAGAACAACGGCAGGTGAGAGCACTCCAGCGATCTGCTCAGGTGATGCGGCGGTAGTTTTGGCAGCGATGGACATGACCAGCACCAAGTGAGAGGCGACCAGTGCATTTTGGTCAGGAATTTTGCAGAAGTAAAATTAAACTTGTAGATTCATTGCATAAGTTAATCTACTGCATATGACAAACCTCATGCACTGGCGGCTGCTCGTGGCGATCGCCGAATCGGGCGGTATTTCCAAGGCGGCGACGAATTTCGGCATGACGCAATCGGGCGCCAGCCAGGCGATTGCGCGGTTGGAAGATCTGCTGGGGGTGCCGCTGCTGGTTCGAGATCGCAAGCACACCGTGCCGACAGCCATTGGCGAGCAGGTCATCGCGCGGGCACGCAAGATGCTGGCCGAGCTCGACGCGATCCAGGCCCTGGCCGACGAAGCGAAGGGCTTGCAGCGGGGGCGAATCACGCTGGCGAGTTTTCCGTCAGTGTTCGTCGCCTTGCTCCCGCCGTTGCTGCGCACTTTCCGCCGACTACACCCTGGCATCAAGGTGGTTGCCTTGGAAGCCAGTGACGACGAGGTCGAAGCCTGGCTCACCAACAACACCATCGACCTGGGTGTCGTCATGAACCCCTCGCCTGAACGCAACGCCGTGCCGCTTGGGCATGACGAATGGGTGGCGGTTGTCCCTGTGCGGCATCCCCTGGCTTTGCGTAGTCCTGATAGCAGTGTGAATCTCGGCGAGCTCGTTGAGGAACCTTTTGTGCTTGCGACAGGAGGATGCGTGGTTCATGGGAAAAGCTTGGCGGCGTCCGCAGGGCTATCGCTTGCCGATCTGCAGGTCACAGTTCAGGACTGGGCGAGTGCGTTTGCCTTGGTTCGTGAAGGTGTTGGCATCACGCTCGTGCCTAGTCTGACCCTGCCTGAGTCCCAAAAGGGATTGCGTGTGCTTCCATTGCGGTCACCGATTTATCGTCACTTCGGTTTGGTTTGTTCCGATGTCGGGAAAGCATCGCATGCCGTACGCGCTTTTTTGGATGTCGTTCGCGCGGCCGAGCGGCCCGGTCGTTGAAGGGAATGCGGGACAAGCCAAACCTGACGGCCAATCTGCACTGCTTGAGCCGCACTCACATCTGAGTTGCGCGATGGCTGCTCCCTGCACCCAGTCAACCATGCGGAGAGGAGTCTCGTAAGGAATTGGTCGCCGTCAACGTTTGAAGGAGTCGCTTCTCACGGTCAAGGAGTTGATAAAAAATGCAGTATCTCAGGCATCGCCAACTTCCTCATCCATTCGCGGTCTGTCAGCGATATGTCGCTCGATGTCTTGTCCTGCATGGTCCCTGAGTAAGATATACAAGCCGTACGCTCGGATCCGAGCCGACAATCCCTGTGAGTCGCTGCCCTGCAAGTTCCATTGCGTGTCAGCGCTGACACTCCTGCGGTAACTGGTGGGCTCATGCCCGTCGGAGCCAGTATGTGTTCGACCGCGACCTGTACCCGGCTTTCCCTCTGTGGAGTCCACCAGGCGGTAAGGGAAACAAGACAGTTTGGCGAAAATCGTCTTCTGTTAGAAACCTCCTCCGTCCGCTAGGCCGCCTGTCACAACCAGCCGAAGCTGACGGCGAGTTGCAGTGCAATAAGCGCGGTCAGGCCCTGCAGAGCCGGGCCGATGGCCAGCACCCGCGCTGCGCGCCCACCCTCATCGTCGGTGAAGGCATCCCGGGCAACCAGCCAATAGAAGCTGTCATTCGGTAGGACGGTAACGAAGGCACCCGCGCAGAGGGCCAGCGTCGCCGCCTCTGGCGAGATCCCGAGCGTCGGCATCAGCGGGGCCACGATCCCCACGGTCCCAGCAAAAGTCGCCATCGACGACCCTTTGCTGACCTTGAACAGCGCTGCCAGCAGGAACAGCGACGGCAGAACGAGCCCGGTCTCCACCAGCCAGCGCGCCAGCCGATCGAGCGGCACCACCTCCGCCAGCATCAGCCCGAATGCACTCGCTGCCCCGATCACCAGCAGCAGCGGCGCGGTCCGCCGCACACCGCTTTCTATCGCCTGCACACGGCTGTCAGGGTCAAGGAAACACAGTGCAAGGAATGCGGCGATCAGCAGCGCCCCTTTCGGGTTGATTGCAAAACCGAGCAGCGGCTGTTCCCCCAGCGCCTTACCGAAGATCCCGCCCGCCGCGATGAGCACGATCATGGCCCCCAGTGGTACGGCAAGCGCGGCAGGCAGCTTGAACGACCACTCCTTGCCGCCTTCCGGGCGGCCGGGATTCTCGATCAGGCGGGCATAGGCCAGACCCACAATCCAGCAGGGGATGAAGATCACGGTGCCGGCGGCGGCCAACTTGGGCGTCAACCCGCCCAGTGCGGTCGCCACGATGGCCGGACCGGCGGGCACCAGCAGCTTGAACCCCGCAAACGTTCCCAGCGCGACTGAGAGCTTGCGATGTCCCGCGACCGAAGAGAGCGTCGCATAGCCCGTATCCGGGCAGACCATCATCGCCCCGGTGAGTGGCGCAAGCACGGTTGCAAGGCCTGGCGTGCCCACCGCGTTGCCAGCCTGCGCCATGGCGGCGGCCATCGTGAAGGAGGGGATGAGGATCAGCGCAAACCCGCCCAGCGACGCGCCGAACCCCGCGCCGATCGTGGCGATCATGCGATCGCTTGGCATCCCCGCGATCAGACCCAGCAGGACTGCAATCAGCAGCATCGCCACGGGCATCGGCAGCGCGAACGACCGCAGGATCCCAGAAACAAGGCTTGGTACCCGGTTTTTAGCGCGAAACGGAATATCGAACATGGGGCTCAAGGCATTTGGCGCCGCCGTTTTCCGCTGCGCCATCACACAATATTTATAGTCAAGTCTAATAAACGCAGCTTGTTTCACAAAACGATAAATTCTCGCCCATGATATGAGTATTATTCATATCATTCATGTTGCTTGTTCCTGATGAGATCCAATCATGGCTGAGCCGTATAGACGTCGTCGCAGGATGCCCTCGCTGATGGCGCTTCGCGCCTTCGATGCGGCTAGTCGCACCGACAGCTTCGTCAAGGCAGCCGAAGAGCTACTGCTGACGCAAAGCGCGGTCAGCCGGCATATCCGCAATCTTGAGGAAGAACTTGGCATGCGCCTGTTCCGGCGGGTCAGCCGGGGTGTCGCGCTCAGCCCTGAGGGGGAACGGCTCAAGACCATCGTCACCGATGCGTTCGACCGGCTCGACATCGGCATCAACAGCTTGCGCGCCAGCCAGCGCGCATCGGCTCTGCTGACCGTTAGCATGCTGCCCAGCTTCGCCGCAAAATGGCTCGCCCCGCGCATTGGTGCGTTCAGCGCGGCCTTTCCCAACATCGAACTGCGTTTGAGCTGCACACGCGCGCTCACCGATTTCGACGATGTCGATGCGGCGATCCGCTACGGTCGCGGCAATTGGCCGGGCTGCACCTCGGT
>JAKANU010000198.1 GCA_021812315.1 Pseudomonadota bacterium | reverse complement strand
CCGGGTCCGACGGGGCGGCAGCCTGCCGGCCTACAGCCGTGGGGCGGCGGGGCCCGTGCCGCAGTCGCTACTATTTTGATAGCTGTATGCGCTTTATTGACGGGCGTTAGCTGCACACAGGAGCAGCAAAACAAGATCAGTCGCGACATCCAGAACTGGACCGGGACCAACGGCGTGCTTGAGTTCTATGCGGGCGACAAGCTGGTGCGCCGGTTTCTGAAGATCGACAAGCTCAGCACCGCGATGGGCACCGAGGACGGCAAGCCGCGTCCGTATCGTTACGGCTATGGTGTACTCGATGAAAACCTGAACTTTGTCGTCGATCCGGGAGAGAAGAAGGTCTACTTTGAAATCAGCGACTACGGGTCGAATTACCTCTTTTTTGAAAATCCGCATTGAGAATCCAATGACCAAGATCGAACCGGTGGAGAATTTGGGCGAAAGCCATTTGGCGCTGGCCTGGGAGGAGTTGCGCTCGCTGGCCGATCATGAGGCGGCGCTACGCGCCAACGCGAGTCGGATGGCCTTTGCCGACCCCGAGTTCATGCTTCGTCGGGAGACCCGTGGTATTCGCCTGCAACTGGAGATGCTCAAGCCCGACCTGAACCAGATCGAGCAAGGAATTGACCACACGGTTGTCGTCTTCGGCAGTGCGCGCTTTCTCTCACCCGAGGATGCGCAGGCGGCTTTGACGAAGGCGCACTCCGAGGGGAACGCCCAGGCGGTGGCGATGGCCGAGCGGCGCGTGGCGCAATCGCGGTTCTACGAGCAGGCGCGGATATTTGCACGCTTGGTGGCGGATTACAGCGCCGGGCGCCCGCGTGACGAGCGCCTGTTCATTGCCACTGGGGGTGGTCCAGGCATCATGGAGGCTGCCAACCGCGGCGCGCACGATCGGGGTGCCCTGAGCGTGGGATTGAACATCGCGTTGCCGCACGAGCAGCATCCCAACCGGTACATCACCCCGAGCCTGAGTTTCAAGTTCCACTATTTCGCGTTGCGCAAGATGCATTTCATGATCCGCGCCAAGGCCCTGGTGGCGTTTCCCGGCGGTTTTGGCACGCTCGACGAGTTGTTTGAAGTCATCACCCTGGTCCAGACAGGCAAGGCCAAGGCCGTCCCGATTGTTCTTTTTGGCAGCAACTACTGGAAGCGCCTGCTCAACACGGACGCGATGATTGAAGAGGGTGTCATTTCCCAGGAGGATTTGCGCCTATTTAGTTACGTCGACGATGCTGATGCTGCCTGGGAGCTTATCCGTGCCTTTTACCAACTTCAATGAGGTTGACCTGGTGTTGGGGCATGCGCGAGGACTGAGCCATGAGTAGGCGTGAATTTGATTACCAGTTTTTTGTGATCGGGGGCGGGTCCGGAGGCGTGCGTGCGGCGCGCATTGCCGCTGGTCATGGCGCAAGCGTCGCCATCGCCGAAGCGTATCGGTATGGCGGGACATGCGTGATCCGCGGTTGCGTGCCGAAGAAGTTGCTTGTTTACGCCGCGCACTTTTCGGAGGATTTCGCCGACGCGCAGGGTTTTGGCTGGAGCTTGGCGCCAGCCAAATTCTCATGGTCAGGACTGATTGCGGCCAAAGACCAGGAAATCCAGCGACTGAGCAAGCTTTATGAGGACAATTTGCGTCGATCCAACGTCACCGTGCTGCATGGCGCGGCGCGCATGATCGACGCGCATACGGTGCAGATCAATGGCCAGCGCTTGACCGCCCGGCATATCCTGATCGCCACCGGGGGAAAGCCTTTCCTGCCGACGATTCCGGGCATCGAACACGCCATCACGTCAAACGAGGCGTTCGACCTGCCGCGGCTGCCCGGGCGTGTGCTCATTGTGGGCGGGGGTTACATCGCGGTGGAATTTGCCGGCATATTCAAGGGTCTGGGCGCCGAGGTCACGCTGTCCTATCGTGGCGAGCAGATCCTGCGCGGTTTTGACGATGATGTGCGCGCCCATTTGCACGACGCCATGGTGAAGAAGGGAATCCGCGTGTTGCTGCACAGCGACGTGACGCAGATTGATCGTGCCGAGGACGGTGCCTTGGTAGCGCAGCTGACCGGTGCCGGCGAGCCTGTCCAGGACTTCGACGTGGTGATGTACGCAGCCGGTCGCGTGCCCGATGTTGATGGCCTGCAGCTCCATGCCGCAGGTGTGAAGGTGGCAAAGGGTGGTGGCGTGGAGGTCAATGAGTACGGGCAGACCAGCGTGCCGAGTGTGCATGCAGTCGGCGATGTCACCAATCGCATTGCTCTCACACCGGTGGCAATCCGCGAGGGCGCGGCGGTTGCCAATTCCCTGTTCGGGCCAGCACGCAGCGCGGCGGATCTCAGCGTCGTTCCCTCGGCGGTGTTTAGCCAACCCCCGATCGGAACCGTTGGCCTGAGTGAAGCCGTGGCACTGGAGAGGCACCGTCAGATCGACGTCTACCGCTCGACTTTTCGCTCGATGCGCCACAGCTTGTCGGGTCGAGACGAGAAGACCTTGATCAAGCTGATTGTCGATAGTGCCACTCAGCGCGTGCTCGGCGCCCACATGGTTGGTGCCGATGCTCCGGAAATCATCCAGGGCTTGGCGATTGCGCTTCGCATGGGTGCGACGAAGGCGGATTTCGACGCGACGGTCGCCTTGCATCCGACGGCGGCGGAAGAGTTCGTCACACTGCGCGAGAAAATGACGCGCAAGGCCTGACGGGAACTCCGGCCGCAGTGGAACTTCTCAAGACCCGGGCGCATTGCCGGCGAACCGGCTAAGGATCGCCTCCCACGCCGCTCGGTCATACGAGAATGCATAGGCGTTGAGCTGGACAATGGTCCAGACGCCACCACCGTAGGCAACACCATGGGCGGGAGACACACAACCGTCGATGACGGTGCCGGGCGCCCCAGTCGACTGGCGTTTGTACTGCGATTCAAAAATATAGAACCCGGTCAGCGCATCGAGCTTTCCGGTCGGCATCGGAAGACCGAAACCGTGGTTGCCCGCATACTTGCGGCAGCCAGCGGCCACAAGCCGCTGTACCGCCTCGACATCGCCGACAGCGTTGACGCAATCAGGATGGGGACCGACCTTCTTGGACACGTTCAGAATCCGGTCCATTCCCGGAATATCGTGCTGCTTGAGCTGCATCACATAGGCCATGAGAACCTCCAATGGCGAGTTCGCACCGCACCATCTTACGCGCCCCCCAATGTCCTTGGCAAATACGCCTGCAGACGCTGCGCATGCTGCATCTTCTGCTCGCAAATCAATAGCGGCATGCGTCCGTCGGCCGGCCGTTGTCACTGGTCTGCATGGATCGGCTTGAAGGCGCGATTTGCTCGCAGCAGATCATGCACCAGCGCCCGCAGCGCGGCTCGTTCGGTCGAGGGTGCAAACAGACGGGCTCGCGAGGCGCACTGGGCCTGCAAGCGTTCCACCAGATCGTCGGGAGCACCCTGTACTGCCTGCGCAGCACGCCAGCGTAGCAGCAGTGCGACTAGCGCGCCTGCGTCACCATGTTCAAAGTAGCCTGCGTAGTCGGCACCGAGCATCCCGACGTTGCCCTCAATCCTTGAGGCCAGTACCGGCGTGCCGCTGCACATCGCCTCCATCAGCACATGTGCCCCCCCTTCCATGGCACTGGTGTGCACCAGCAGGTGCGCGCGCTGGATGTGGCGCCGCGTCACTTCGTGGGACAGGCCGCCGAGCCAGCGGTAGTTCCTGCACTGCCCGGCACAGTCGCGGGCCTGCTGTCCCGATTCGGGGTCGAGTGCCTGACCAATGTGGTCGATGAAAATGTCGGTGTGCGCTCGCAGCAAACGGGCCGCTGCGAACAGGGTTTGTGGTGACTTTTCCGGGCGCAGATGGCCCACCATGAGCACGCGCAGATGGCGTCTGCTCTTGACCATCGTTTGCCGGCTGGTGCTCGATTGGTAGATCACGCAGGCCTTTTCGCGCGCAGTGACCGGTAGCGCATCGGTGCCGCGTTCCTGCAACACGACAAGCATGCGCGCCAATCGCAGGGACGCCTGGGCTGATGGATTCGCTTGAATGTCGCGGTACAGGTCGGTGCCCGTCAGTACCACTGCCAGCCCCGGCGCGTCGATGCTCGCCCCCTTCGCTTGTGCCCAATTCGCTATAGCCTCGGAAGAACGGCGTGCGTGCAATGCGAGCATCACGTCAAATGGCGCGCCGCTCCAGTTCTGGGCTATGCTGGTATGAAAGTCGGGACGCAACATGCGTGACCAGCGCCAGGCGGTTTGCCAGTTGCCATTGTTCGCCTGCGCCGACGCAGGACTGATGATGATGACCCGCGGTCGTGTCATGAGTGGGTTCGAGGGCGTACTATTGAGGTGACAAACGGCATCAGGCGCGACTGGCGTCAGAAATTGGCGCGCGTGAGCCCGATGCATCGTCGCCTGCAAGGTTGTGCAAACTGAAGTCTAATCGACTCACTATTCGCATCCTTCGAGTAACGACAGGTACCGAATTGGGGCGTGAGGGCGACGCATGAAAAAACTACTGATCGTCGGCGTAGCCGCAGTGCTGGTGCTTGGGTTCTTCGCGCTTGATCTGAACCACTATCTGACACTGGATGGCATCAAGGCTAGTCTTCATGACTTCGAACGACAACGCGCGGCCTCGCCCGTCCTCGTGGCGTTCACCTTCTTCGGTGTCTATGCGCTGGTCGCGGCGCTTTCGGTGCCGGGTGCCTTGGTATTGACGCTCACAGCGGGCGCCTTGTTCGGGCTGACCGTCGGCACGGTTGTTGTGTCTTTCGCCTCTAGCGTTGGTGCCACGCTGGCGTTTCTGGCCTCGCGCCATTTGTTGCGTGATGCAGTTCAGGGGCGCTTCGGTCAAAGACTCCAACCCATCAACGACGGTATTGCCAGGGACGGCGCACTCTACCTGTTCACGTTGAGACTGGTGCCGATATTTCCCTTCTTCATGGTGAACCTGCTCATGGGATTAACACCGATTCGGACTGCAAGCTTTTACTGGGTCAGTCAGCTTGGCATGCTGGCCGGGACCGTGGTTTACGTCAACGCCGGTACCGAACTGGCCAAGATAACCAGCCTGTCGGGCATCGTTTCGCCCGCTCTATTGCTCTCGTTCACGCTGCTTGGATTCTTCCCGATGCTGGCACGGAAGCTCGTGGCCATCGTTCGGCGTCGCCGTCTGTATGCCAGATGGCAACGCCCGCGGAAATTCGACCGCAACCTGGTGGTCATCGGTGGCGGGGCCGCAGGCCTGGTAGCTTCGTATATCGCAGCGGCCGTGAAGGCCAGGGTCACTCTGGTCGAAGTGCACAAAATGGGTGGCGATTGCCTGAACTACGGCTGCGTCCCCAGCAAGGCCTTGATCAAGGCCTCGCGCATGGCAAGCCAGATGCGTTATGGCCAGAACTATGGATTCAATGCGGTTCAACCCGAATTCAGTTTTCGCAAGGTGATGGCACGCGTGCATGAGGTGATTGCTGCAGTGGCCCCGCAC
>JAKANU010000197.1 GCA_021812315.1 Pseudomonadota bacterium | reverse complement strand
GCGACGCGGATCGTCGCCACCCGGTGGGCATCGTCCAGTGCAAGTGCTGGACGTCCCGCCTCGTCGGCGAAGTGCCGTTGCGCGAGTTGCTGGGGCTGAAGGTGGCGCACGGGGTGCAACTGGCGCTGTTCTTCACCTCCTCGCGCTTCCATGACGCGGCCGAGCGTTTTGGCGCGGCCAACCAGCTGCTGCTGGTCGACGGCGCCGCCTTGCTCGATCGCATTCGCTCCTGCCCAGCCGAGGTGCAACAGCGCCTGCTCGCGGTCGCCACCGAAGGAGAGTACTGGCGGCCGACCTGCGTGCAGTGCGGCAGCAAGATGGTGCGGCGCACCGATCCGCGTGGGAAGGCATTCTGGCGCTGTGAGCGATATCCGCGCTGCCGGAAGACTCTGCCCGCGCGCGAGGAAGACAGATCATGAGGGGGACCTGGCCTGCGGTCGCTTGGTTCGCGTTGGCCATCTTCGCGACGGCCATGCTGCTGCGCAGCCTGCAGCACGCGGGTTCACTGCACCCGGTCAATCCCACGCATTGGACGCTGCCACGGCCTGCGATGCCGCCACAATGGCACCCGCAAACGACCGACCGGGCCGGAAGTCGATCGCAGCGCGCCGCCAAAGGCGGGAATGCCGGCCGCCGCAGTCCCGAAGGCGCCGACCGCTGGAACGCAATTGATCAAGTGCGTCATCCATGGGCAGGTGACCTACACGAATGATACGCAGGAATGCCAAGGCGCAGCGCAGTCCGGATCAGTTACCGTCTATCCGACACGGGGAGTACGGCCGGGAGCGCAGTAGTCGAGATGGACTGCCTGGCTCGGCCACCAGACTGCAGATCTTGCTCGACGCATCAAGCCAATGCCTGCACATCGGCCTGAACGGACTTTCGCCAGATTCTGCCTAGAGGCCGGTCACGACCGTTGCAGTCGGTCGCACACATTCCGGAAAGCGGTCGCTCAACGCTCCAGCGCCAATGCATCCAGCGGGCTGGCCGTGCCGCCCGCCCCCCACCTTGAGCACATGGGTGTCAATCATGGTGGTGCTCACGTCCGAATGGTCAAGCAGTTCTTGCACCGTGCGGATGTCCGTGAGGCTATAGTGCACGTACCGTATGCGCTCGCGAAGCTGATCGAGCAGGCGAACCGAGTGCATCGCTGGCCTGCCGGGTTTCATGGTTCATTTATACCTGTGTTTTTGAACAGTCTACCCGCTCGAAACCCAGTCTACAAGCCACTTCGCCGAGCACGCTCCGGCCAGAATATCCCGCACGGGCCAGTTTATTTTGCATAAATTGCGGGATACATTACGTTAGGCCTCTATGGCGCTTCATCTTCTCCCTTCTGAAGAGATACGGACCGCTTGCCGGCAACGAATCGAAGCGTGTGAGCTTTGGCTACGCCGTCTCGTGCATGACAAATTTCATGGTGAATTTGGCGACAACTACGTCGAGAGCGCCAGTTTATCCGGCCAGGCCATATTCCGAACCGAGATAAGGAAGCACATTGCGGCGCGGCGCCGGGTGTCACCAAGTCGGTACGCTCGGCCAGTGGATGCTCTTCAGCTAGATCACTTGGCGTCGATCATCTGCAAGCACGATGTCTACCGAAAATACTTCAAGGCGCCATTCGAATCCGGGTTTCCCATTGGGAATGACCATCTTCGGCTCATCATTAGCCGCCTTGTGCCAGCGCGAAATGCACTCTCGCACGCGAATCAGATTACGATTCATGATGCAGAACGAGTTCTCTGCTATTGCAGTGACATCATGGACTCATTAACCCACTACTACGCTGGCGTCGGTATGGATCAGGATTTCAACGCTCCTTCTTTTACTCGCTATTCCGATTCCGTCGGAAACGTCGAACACCCGACGTCGACCAATATGCAGTTCAATTTCATCAACGGTAGAACATTGCGTGAGGGCGAGGCTCTTCGGCTGGAGGTTGAAGTGGACTCACATTTTCCTCCCGACGAATACACGATTCAATGGCAAGTCGCCAATATCTCCGCCGGCGAGTCGGCCGAGGGAAACGCATTTCATCTCACACTTCAGCCGCGCCACGTCGGCATGACTTTCAGCATCGGTGTCACCGTGAAGTCAAACAAGGCATGGCATCGCCACGGCAACTTTGACGCCATGCTTGTTCTCAATTACAGGGTGCTTCCGCTTACGTGAGCGACGAGATGCCTAACATTTCGTTCGAGAGGGACGCGACGCCGGCAAGCCGGCTTCGCGCCCCTCAACTCGAACGTTAGCCACACATGGAAACCAAACCACCTATCCCTGCGGACCATAGTGCGTATATAGGCCAAGTACTGATGGCAATGGCCGAGTGTACAAGTGCTGGCCTGTCCAAGTTTTCTGGATGGATGCTGGTTGGATATGCGGCTATTCTCGGCGCACTTCTTGCAAACCTTGATTCAGCTTCAAAGTTCCTCGCCTCTGGCACGCTTAGCAGGTTGGCTCTCTTGTTTTCAGTGGTTGTCCTTCTAAACCTTTTGCAGCGTTACTCTGCCGCAGTGGTTGCCTCTAGCGCTGAGGTTGGCAAGAAAGTAAAAGAACAGCCAACACCTCAAAACATGGATATCGTCGTGTTCATGACAGAACTAGAGGCAGCCACACTTTGGCCGGCCCGATTTATGGTGCGCCGGTCAAATCGCAAGCTTCTGGCGGGTGATCTAGCATCCGGTGGTCGGTTGCTTTCTACGTTTGCTCAAATCGAGGCTTGGTTTGTTTTCGCACAAGTTCTTGTTTCTGTAGCTGCAATCTTGGTGCTTGCTTGTGGGTTGCGCGGCTAACCCCTCGTTCGAGTCGTTCGCTTCCCTCACTGGGACTGGCCGCCTGCGGCGTCCAGCCCCTCAACTCATTCGTTAGAGCGCACCATGCACCATGCACCTTGGCTACCAATCGCGCTTGCTGAGCAAGGTGTCCGCTCCTTCGGGCCTGGCGCGAGCAATCCCAGGGTCACCGAGTACCACGTCGGCACCAATATCGAGGGGTACGACGACAAGGCATCCTGGTGCTCGTCGTTTGTGCACTGGTCGTTAGCGAAGGTGGGAATACAAGGAACCTCTTCAGCGTTGGCGCGGTCTTGGCTCACCTGGGGAGAACCATTGGAAGAGCCAGTCGCAGGCTGCGTTACCGTCCTATGGCGCGAACATCCAAGCAGTTGGAAAGGCCATGTTGGCCTCTTTCAGCGTATCGAGGGTGAGCACATCTATCTGCTCGGAGGCAACCAGCTTGAGGAGGTGCGCGTTCACTCGTATACGCTCTCAACTGTCTTGGCCTATCGGTGGCCAGCGAATGCGCTCTAACCCCTCAGTCGAACTCACCAACTGCAGCAAGCTGCAGTCGGCAGCTCACCTCGAATGTTAGCCATCCCAGGTCTCAGCCACACGGATAACACATGAACAAGCGCTACCAGGTATTTGTCAGTTCCACTTACGCCGACCTGCGTGAGGAGCGAAGTCGGGTCATTCAGACGCTTATGGAAATGGACTGCATCCCTTCTGGCATGGAGCTCTTTCCGGCAGCAGATGAGGATCAGTTCGAATTCATCAAGAAGGTCATTGACGACTGCGACTACTACCTGCTGATCATCGGCGGTCGATATGGCTCGACGACTTCGGAGGGCATAAGCTACACGGAAAAAGAATACCAGTACGCGATCTCGAAGGGTTTGAAGGTCATCGCGTTGCTTCATCAAGACCCTGACAGCATACCGGTAGGCAAGACCGATAAAGATGCAGAATTAGCTAAGCGCTTAGCAGAGTTCAGAGTAAAGGTTCAGGAAGGACGACTTGTTAAATACTGGCGCACTGCAGAGGAACTCCCAGGCATCGTGTCGTTGAGCCTTTCAAAGACAATCAAGACCTATCCAGCGGCAGGTTGGGTGCGAGGAAATGCAGCTGCATCGGTCGAAGTTCTTGAGGAGATCAACGAACTGCGAAAGAAGAACGCAGAGCTCGAGGCGGCTCTGAGCTCCGTTATCCCTGTCAAAGAGGAGATTATCCCGAACATCGCAGGTTTGGATGTCGAGTTTCCGCTGATCGGAACTTACAAAGCCCGATATGACGGTCAGACCCTTAATTGGAACTCTAGCCTTACGTTTGGTCAGATGTTCGCGTTGATCGGACCGCATCTGATTGAGCATCCAAGCGACGGACTTGTTCAAATTGAGCTCGGAAAAGCAATACTCGCTCTTCAAGGCAAGACGTCATACAGCACCAAGATCGAAGATCAGCCCTTCCAGACGTTTAAGCTTCAACTGCAGGCACTAGGGCTTATTGAATTGCGGTACACCAGTACAACAAATGGGGGCATGGCGCTTTTCTGGTCGCTCACGCCTAAAGGGACACAGACGATGATTCAGCTTCGGGTTGTCCGTAAAGATGGCTAACCCATCATTCCACTGGACCTGCGCAAGAAGGCGCGCAGGCCGGTGAATTCACACGTTAGGCCACAGGAGAATCAATGAAACATACGTACATAATCTCCTACGACTTGAAGGGATCGGAAGGATATGAAGACCTTTTCGAAGCCATCAAGGAGTATTCTGGATGGGCACGTATCACGGAATCTACGTGGGCCATAGTTACAGAAGAAAATCACACCGAAATTAGGGATAACTTGGGCAGCTATCTTCCAAAAGGCAGCCGTTTATTTGTTGTTCGATCCGGCTCTGTTGCTGCATGGCGAAATACCATATGCAGCAACGATTGGCTCAAGAAGAACATATAGGGGGGGCTATGAAAAACGAACAATTTCCCTCCGATCACGTCCCAATCAATCGCGCAAAAGTTGAGTCGATCGATCTATATGAAGTTACTGGCGATGAATTGGTTCACTTAGAAAAGGGTTCCGATGGAAGCCTCTTTTTAAATCTCTCACTATTTTTGCTCTCCGGTTCTTTGTCGTTCTTTATCGCGTTATCAACCACAACCATTACAAGCGATCGGCAATTCATGATTTTCTCAATAATCGCCATTGGTTTTATGCTTGGGTCGATAATTCTCGCGCTCCTTTGGTGGCGGAGTAGAGAGTCAGTGGCCGCGGTTGTAAAGCGAATTAGAAGTAGAATGAAGATTTCATCTGAAAGTGATGACTCGGAGACTTCTGATACTGCAACAAATAAAGAGGCCTAACAATCCCATCAACTCCGACAGCCGAAAGCTACGCTCCTTTGTCGCTTCGCATTCGGCTGCGGGTTATGGCTAGCATTGAACGACAGCTTTCTCAAAGCGCCACGGCAGCAACGGGTCGAGAGCGCCAGTTCGCGGACGCAGGGAGCCGACGCTCGGGAGGTTGACGCTGCGTGCGACCGGTGGCAGCAGCAGAACGGTCGTCGCCGCATGCCATGCCAATGGCTGTTCTGGCCGATCTCCAGCCGTTGGCCTGGTGGCGGCACCTCGGACTGAGGAGTCTGTGACCACGGCAATTGCAGCCGACGGCACGTGTGCGTACAGTGGTCGCTACCACGGCGTAGCAGT
>JAKANU010000196.1 GCA_021812315.1 Pseudomonadota bacterium | reverse complement strand
CCCATCTGCTTGCCAATGTCAGCCAGTGCCAGATCCTCGCTGGCCCAACTTTGGCCCTGCGGCAACACCGTGTTGAGATAGATTTCCTCGCCACTGGCCTTGTCGATTGCCTTGACGGTCCACGAGGTCAGTACCGTCTTGGTGATGGTCAGGCCGGAAGCCGGCAACTTGGCCGAGAGCTGTTTGACCTTGGCTTCACCCTGAATCAGGAAATCCGCACCCCGGGCTGCCGGTGTCGCCGCAGCCGCGCTGTCGCTGGACCAGACCCGAAAGCCGAAGGACTTGATGCGCTCCTTGAGAATGTTCTCCGCCAATTGCGAGCGCGCAGCCGGCAGCGCCTGGGCAGTATCGGCGTTGACAAGCGTCATCTGAATCGCCACCTTGGGGTCGCCATTGTTGCGGATGAACTCGACGCGCTCCTCCTTGGAGAGCTGATTGAGCGACTTCTGCACGTCGCGCATTTTCAGCACCGCGCGGGTTTCAGTCTCCACCAGCCCATCCTTGCCGGCCACCGGCGTACCCTCATGCAACATGGTCTTGATGAACATGCCGGGCTGCGACAGGAGCTTTTGCTCGATCAGGGCGTAATTCTTGTTCAGAGAGCCGGCGTCTACGTACAGGGCCAACACTTTTTCGACCAGTTGGCGCTTGGCGTCGGCGCGCGCCTCATCCTGGGCAGCACTCGCGTTGCCATTGAATTTCGGGTCTTTCGGGTCGACCATGCCCAAGGCGCTGACGACGACACTGCCGGCGCCCGCCGCCGCATTCGCCGGTGCAGCCACCGGCGTTGTCGGGGCTGTCGAGGCGCTTGTCGCCGCCGGTGCAGAACCCTGCGCCACCGACGCCGCTCCCTCGCCCACACCGCGTCCGTAAGTGAAATAGGCACCAACACCAAGAATCAGGACCACCACAGCAGCCAGCGCCGCCATCACCATCTTCGGCGAGCCGCCCTTGACCGGCGTGGACAAGGCCGCAGCAGCGGGGTCTGGCTTGGCGGCGGCGGGCGCGTCGATGGCGTTCGCCGGTGGGTTGACCAGCGTGCGATCCCCTGCCGGATGGGTGGTCACCGCGGCGATCGCCTCGGCGAATTCCGCTGCCGACTGAAAGCGCTGATCGGGGCTCTTGGCCATTGCCTTGCGTACCACCGCATCAAAGCCGCCGGGCAGCGACCCGTTGAGGGTCGACGGCGCCAGCGGCTCCTCGCGCAGCACCTTGTACATGATGGTTGTTGTATTCCCGGTGAAGGGCCGCTCACCAGTGAGGAACTGATACAGGATGACACCACACGAGAACAGGTCGCTGCGGCCGTCCACGGTCTGGCCCATGAACTGCTCCGGCGACATGTACGAGGGCGTGCCCATCACCGTGCCAACCTGGGTCAGCTCGGACTTCTCAACGCGCGCAATGCCAAAATCTGCGACCTTGACCCGCCCGTCATCGAGCACGATCAGATTGGCCGGCTTGATGTCGCGATGAACCACGCCATGCTCATGGGCGTGTCCCAAAGCGGCCAGTATTTCGCCCATGATGCGGGTCGCGGCAGACAATTCGAAGCGTTCATTGGCCTCAAAATAGTCCTGCAGTTCGCGACCTTTGACAAACTCCATGGCGATGTAGGCAACGCGTGGATCTGCGCTGGCCACGGCCTGTGCACCCGCCACCACCGTCTGCTCGCTCTCAACGAGTTCTTCACCGTAATCGTAGATCGCGACAATGCCCGGGTGATTCAGACGCCCTGCGGCCTGCGCTTCACGCTTGAACCTTGCCAACACATCGTTGGCCTCTTCGGCTTTGAGCTGCGCGGGCAGAATCGTCTTGATCGCCACCGTGCGCTCGATGACCGGATCAAAGCCCTCATAGACGACGCCCATGGCGCCCTTGCCGAGTTCACGCCGGATCAGATACTTTCCGAGTTTTGTGATACCCGCCATATGCTGCTCCTTGGGCAAGGGTTGATCGTCGTCCTGGCTGGCTTACTTGTATTTGGAATCGATATCCCAGACCGCGGTCTGCACCAGGCGCTGCACCATCGTGTCGAGGCCCACGCCACCCTTGGCGCCCTCGGAAATTCCCATCACGCTGCTCTGCGTCGCGCCAACTTCCATCTTCAGTTCCTTGTAGCCCTGGGCCACCTGCTCGGTGGTGCTGGCGTCCATGATCTTGTAGCGCATGCCGATCAGCCAGACCCCGGTGGCCTCCTGGTTTTGCACCGATCCCGCCACGGTACCCGCAGCGCTGCCAGCCACACCACCAAACAGCGAGATCAGCCCGCCCACGGCACGACCATCGAAGCCCTTCTTGTTTTCAGCGATCTGCTCGGCCTTGAGAATGTCAAACTTGACGATCCATTTGGTCGAGCGCAGCTTCCCGATCTGCATGGTCTTGCGGGCCGCAGCCTGGTCACCAAGGTTATAGGCCAGCGAGACCTCCCTGAGCAGATTGCCGAGGTTGGCGCGCTCCAGGACCTGAAAATTCGCGTTCGAGAGTTCGAGTTCACCGAAATCGGCGATGTTGTTGGGGCCGAATTTCTGCAGAAAACTCGCATTGTTGCTCTTCACCTCGCCGGGGATCACCACCAGCGCCGGACCTCTCTTGGCACGGTTGACGTAGTCAACTTCGCGATAGGCAGCGGCATCCGCGGCAGCGTTCGCCTTCTCCGAGGTCGAACTGCCGGCGGTCGGCGAGGGATTGCCAAAGGTCGGTTGGGCGCCAACGCCCACGCCAGCCAGCGCCAGGGCTGCGGCGAAGGCGGCGCAGCAACGAAATCGAGTCACGATTGCAGTCATACTAAATTCCAAAAAGAACTTGAAAGTCGGATTTCAGTGCACTCCCGCGCGGCGGCAGTAGTCGCTGTACAAAGTCGCCACCACTTCGTCGGCGCGCTCATTGATCAGCGTCAGCGCCATGCCCGAGGTGTCCTGTCCGGCATAACTGGCATTCTCCGCGCTGGTCTGCGAGATCATGCGCCCGTTGGCCCCGGTGAGGGTGAAGTTCATGCTGATGTTGACCTGATTCAGATTGATGGCAAGATTTCGACCGGCGTGGGTCCGAATGACGCCGCGCAGAATGTACTGGGCGGCCAGTCGTTTGGCGGCACTGATGGCGGCGTCGGGATCGTTCTTGAAGTAGGCATCGATCTCCGCCTGCGCAACCTGCTGGCGGATCTGCGCCTGTGTGGCGGTCTTCAGCCCCAGAGCCTGCAGGCGCGAGTTGATGGCATCAAAATGCGAACTGTAGGCGCTCTGACTCGCGTGCACGACACCGTTGCGGCTCTCGCCGATCAGCACCATGATCTTCTGGTTCTTGATCTTGTTGCGGCAGGGTGTTTGCAGCAAGGCGGAAACCCTGGCCTGTTTCTCGGCCTCCTGCGCCTGCTCGGCCTTGTCTTCATCCGAGAACTTGAAGCCCTGCGCATGCACCAGGCCGGGCGCGGACAGCGACAGCAACACCAAGGTCAGGACAGCGCGCAGCATGATGGTGTGACAGCAAGCGTGGACATGGGCCGACTCCTTTGTGGACAAATGAACTGTCGCAGCGGAATGCGAAGAATTATAGGCACGCGACGCAACTCGGTCGATTTCGCAACTATCATCATGGGCGCACTTCGCAACTCACCAGGATATTGTTATGGATTTCGGCATTGCAGGCAAATGGGCCTTGGTATGTGGCGCGAGCAGGGGCTTGGGGCTGGGTTGCGCCCGCGCCTTGGTACGCGAACAGGTAAATCTCGTAATTGTGGCGCGCGGGGCTGACGTCCTGCACGCTGCTGCTACAGATTTAATAGCCAAGTACGCCCAGACAACGGGCGTCGAAGTGCATCCCGTTGTCGCCGACATCACCACCGAGACGGGTCGGGCGGCGGTTTTTGCGCTGCGCCGCGATTTCGACATTGTCGTCACCAACGCCGGGGGTCCGCCACCGGGCGACTTCCGCGACTGGGACCGCGAGGCCTGGATCAAGGCAGTAGACGCGAACATGCTCACGCCCATCGAATTGATCAAGGCCACCGTTGACGGCATGGCCGCACGTGGTTTTGGACGAATCGTCAACATCACCTCCAGCGCGGTCAAGGCACCTATCGACATTCTCGGCCTGTCCAACGGCGCGCGCAGCGGGCTCACCGGCTTTGTCGCGGGCGCCTCGCGCAGCCGGATTGCCGGCCAGGGCGTCACCATCAACAACTTGCTGCCAGGCGCATTCGATACCGACCGTCTCAAGGGGGTGATGCAGGGTGCCGCCAAGAAATCCGGGCAACTCATCGAGGCCGTCATCGAGGCCCGCAAGAAGTCGATCCCGGCGCAGCGCTTTGGCCATCCCGACGAATTCGGGGCCATCTGCGCGTTCCTGTGCAGCCAGCAGGCCGGCTACATCAATGGCCAGAATATCCTTGCTGATGGCGGCGCTTATCCCGGCGCGTTCTGATCACGACAAACATCAACATGACTATTGACCGGAGCTACAACATGCTTGACGCGTTCTACCAAACCATGAGCCGGGTGATTCGCCCGACAATCGCCGTGGCGGCGCTCGTCCTGGGCAGCGCCACGATGGCGCAAACCGGCACGGTGCGTCTGCTGGTCGGGTTCCCGCCCGGCGGTGGCAGCGACGCGATCGCGCGCACGCTCGCTGACAAGCTCAAGGATCAGTTGGGCACCACGGTGATCGTCGAGAACCGTGCCGGTGCGGGTGGCCAGATCGCAGCCCAGGCTCTGAAAGCGGCGCCGGCCGACGGCCACACGCTGTTTCTGTCACACGATCACACCATATCCATCCTGCCGCTGGTGATCAAGAACCCGGGCTTTGAGCCGGCGCGCGACTTTGTCGCGGTGGCGGGATTCGCAACCTTTGTCAACGCGCTGGCCGTCTCCGGCGGCACGCCGGCCAAGACCATGGGGGAATACGTGACCTGGGTGCGCACACAAGGTGGCGGCAAGGGCACTGTCGGCGTGCCAGCGCCCGCCTCGGTACCCGAGTTCCTGGTCAAGCTGATCGGGCAGAAATATTCCCTGGACCTGCAGGCGGCGCCGTACCGGGGCAGCGCACCGATGATTGGCGACATGCTCGGTAACCAGATCAATGCCGGCGTGGCTTCGATCCCGGATTTCATCGAGAACCACAAGGCTGGCAAGGTCCGTGTCGTCGCCGTGCTTGGCGGCGCGCGGCAAAATGCCTTGCCCGAGGTGCCAACCTTTGCCGAACTCGGGCTGGCCGGGTTCGAAGACATTCCTTACTACGGCATCTTTGCCCCGGCCGGCACACCCAAGGCGGCGATTGAGCGTTTTTCAGAGGCGCTGGCCAAGGTGATCGCTCTGCCCGAAGTGCATGATCGTTTGACCGCCATGGGATTGACCGTGGGCTACATGTCATCGCAGCAGCTCAGCAGTCGCGAGCGTGCCTACTCGCAGACCTGGGCCAGGATCATCAAGGCCAGCGGATTCCAGGCCCAATAGGGCCGAGCCGGAATCAAGCCGTGTCCACTGCGCTAAACGCCGACCTGCATTGCCACTCGGACATTTCCGACGGCAC
>JAKANU010000195.1 GCA_021812315.1 Pseudomonadota bacterium | reverse complement strand
GCGATTGCCTACGCGCAATCCGGGCACCTGTGCCTGGCCACGCTGCACGCCAACAACAGCTACCAGGCACTGAACCGGATTCTGAGCTTTTACCCGGTCGAAGTCCGCCCCACCATGCTCGGCGACCTGGCCGCCGCGCTCAAGGCAGTGGTCTCGCAGCGATTGCTGCGCACCTCGACAGGTGGACGCACGCCCGCCGTAGAAATCATGCTCAACACCAAGCTGGTCTCCGAGTTGATCGAAAAAGGCGACTTCTCGGGTCTGAAAGAGGCCATGGACAAATCGATGGCTGAAGGCAGCCAGACGTTCGAGCAGGATATCGCCCGCCTGATCACGCAAAACGTCGTTGACCGCAAGGAAGGCCTGACCAACTCCGACTCGCCAACCAACCTGCTGTGGCGACTGCAAAACGATTTCAGCGCGCGCACCAAGGTTGAGGTTCCCGTTCAGGATCCGGATGACCAGCCATCCTTTACCGAGATCACGCTGGACGTGAAACACGGATGACCCGCAGCGTCGAACTTGCATGCGAGCTGATTGCCCGGCGTTCAGTCACGCCGCATGACGATCGTTGCCAGGCGATTGTCGGCGAGCGATTGGCCAGGCTGGGTTTCGTCAATGAGATTATGGTTGCCGGGCCGGCCCACGCCCCGGTCACCAACTTGTGGTCGAAACGCTCTGGACCGAGCGCTAATCAAGCACATCGCGCTACAAAATTAATAGTATTTGCGGGTCACACCGACGTCGTTCCAACCGGCGGCGACGATCTTTGGCGTAGCGACCCTTTCACTCCCACCCTGCGCGATGGCCATCTCTATGGCCGCGGCGCCGCCGACATGAAAAGTTCCATCGCGGCCTTTGTGGTCGCGGTTGAGGAATTCCTGCTGGCCGCGCCGGCGTCGGCACTCTCGATTGCCCTGCTGCTGACCAGCGACGAGGAGGGCCCGGCGATCGACGGCACGTTCAGGGTTTGCGAGGCGCTGCAGTCGCGCGGCGAGCGACTCGACTATTGCATCGTTGGTGAGCCCACGGCGCTGCTGCACAGCGGCGACATGATCAAGAACGGGCGCCGTGGCTCCCTGAGCGCGCGGCTGACGATCCGCGGCAAGCAGGGCCACGTGGCGTACCCGGATCTGGCGCGCAACCCGATTCATCTGGCCGCACCGCTGCTCAGCGAGTGGGCGGCGACGTCGTGGGACGCCGGCAATGAATTCTTTCCGCCAACCACCTGGCAGGTCAGCAACATCCACGCCGGCACCGGCGCGGGCAACGTGATCCCGGGCAGCGTCGTGATTGACTTCAATTTCCGCTTTGGCACCGCGTCGACGCCGCAAAGCCTGCAACAGCGCGTCCAGGCCACGCTGCTGCAGCATGCGCTTGACTTTGAATTGGTCTGGACGCTGGGCGCCGAGCCCTTCCTGACGCCTCCAGGTGCCTTGCTGCAGGTCGCACGCGAGGCAATCATGCTGGAAACGGGCATCGATGCGGCGCTGTCGACCACCGGAGGAACCAGCGACGGCAGATTCATCGCCAAGATTTGCCCGCAGGTCATTGAGCTCGGCCCGCCGAATGCGAGCATCCATCAGATCGATGAGCACGTCCCGCTGGACGAGATCGAGGCGCTGAAGAATATTTACCGACGCGTGCTCGAAGGTCTGAGCCGACGCCTGCAGGCATGACGGTTCTGGAACTGATCCTGATGGCCGAGCGCCAACTCGAGCAGGCGGGCGTCGCCTTTGGCCACGGCACGGGCAACGCCTTTGACGAAGCGGCCTGGTTGGTCCTGTGGCAACTCGGCCTGCCCCTGCAGACTCCACTTGACGGTCCTCAGGACCATCCGGACCTTGCAGCCAATCGTGCTGTATCGCCCATGGAACAAGCACAAGTCGCTACTCTTTTGAGAGCAAGGGTGGAAACCCGGCAGCCTGCTGCGTATTTGACCCATGAGGCCTGGCTGCAGGGTGTCGCGTTCTACGTCGACCAGCGCTGCATTGTTCCGCGCTCCCTGATCGCCGAGCTTCTGGTCAACGGCTCCCTTGACTGCTGGATGGGACCGTCCTGCAACAAAGTGCTCGATCTGTGTACCGGCAACGCCAGTCTGGCGATCATTGCGGCCAAGGTCTACCCCGAAATCAGCATCGACGCCGCCGACATCTCGCGTGATGCTCTGGCGGTGGCCGCCATCAACCTCGAGCGGCACAAGCTGCAGTCGCGCATCAGACTGATCGAGACCGACGCCATGGCTGGCCTGGACCTTGCCTACGACCTGATCCTTTGCAACCCGCCCTACGTGAATGCCCGCAGCATGGCGGCCTTGCCACCCGAATACCGTGCCGAGCCGGCGCTTGCTCTTGATGGCAACCGGCATGGCGGCAGCGATGGCATGGACCTGGTGCGCGAATTGCTCGCCCAAGCACCCGCTCACATGCGCGATCAAGCGGCGCTGGTGCTGGAGATCGGCAACGAGCGCGAGCACTTCGAAACCGCCTTTCCGGCTTTGGAGACCCTGTGGTTGCCCACCAGTGCCGGCGAGGACCAGGTCCTGTTGTTGACACGAGAGGCCCTGCTGCGGTAATCGGCAACGCGCGCCTCGGCGGGCATTGGCCCAGGCATGAAGTCCGTCCATCCATTCAGGCAACACCCACTTTGATCACTCTAAAAGACCTCATCCTGCGCCGCGGCACCAAGGTCCTGCTCGACGCTGCCAGCGTCACCCTGAATCCGGGCGAGAAAGTTGGCCTGATCGGGCGCAATGGCGCCGGCAAGTCCTCGCTGTTTGCGCTGTTCAATGGCACGCTGCATGAGGATGCTGGCGAGTACTTCATCCCCGCGCAGTGGCGCATGTCTCAGGTGGCACAGGACATGCCGCAGACCGAGCAAGGCGCCACCGAGTTTGTGATGGAGGGCGATACCACGCTGCTGGCCGCACAGCGCGAGGTCAGCGCCGCCGAGGCCACCGAGGACTACGACCGCATGGCACACGCCTACATGGCCTTGCATGATGCGGGCTCGCATGACGCCCCGGCCCGCGCCCAGGCGCTGATTCTTGGCCTGGGTTTCAAGACCAGCGAGCTGACCCGTCCGGTGAACAGTTTTTCCGGCGGCTGGCGCATGCGTCTGCAGTTGGCCCGCGCCTTGATGTGCCCGTCCGATCTGCTGCTGCTCGACGAGCCCACCAACCATCTCGATCTGGACGCCCTGGTGTGGCTGGAATCCTGGCTGAAGAAGTATGAAGGCACGATGATCGTGATCAGCCACGACCGGGAATTTCTCGATGCGGTGACCAGCGTCACGCTGCACATCGACGCAGCCAAGCTGGTGCGCTACGGCGGCAATTACAGCAAGTTCGAGGATCTGCGCGCCGAGCAGATGGCGCTGCAACAAAGTGCCTACGCACGGCAACAGGACAAGATCGCCCACCTGCAAAAGTTCATCAGCCGCTTCAAGGCCAAGGCCAGCAAAGCCAAGCAGGCACAAAGCCGGGTGAAGGCGCTCGACCGCATGGAAAGGATCGCGCCGCTGCTGGCTGACGCCGACTTCAGCTTTGAATTCAAGGAGCCGGCCAACCTGCCCAACCCGATGCTCTCCATGCAGGGGGTCAGCTTTGGCTACCCGCCGCCGGACGACGCAGCACCCGGAACACCTCCCTTGGTGATTGTGAAGAACGTGAGCCGCTCGGTGCTGGCCGGCCAGCGCATCGGTATTCTGGGCGCCAATGGTCAGGGCAAATCGACCGTGGTCAAGACCATCGCCCGGGCTCTTAGGGCCACCAGTGGCGAAATCACCGAGGGTAAGGGTCTGAACATTGGTTACTTTGCCCAGCAGGAACTTGACGTGTTGCGCCCGGCCGATTCGCCACTGGAACACATGCTCGGCCTAGCCAAGGACCTGAGCGTTGCCGGCCGGATCGCCGGTCAGGCCACGCGCGAGCAGGATTTGCGCAGCTTCCTGGGCACCTTCAACTTCAGCGGCGACATGGTCAAGCAAACGGTGGGCAGCATGAGTGGCGGGGAAAAGGCGCGCCTGGTGCTGTGCATGATCGTCTGGCAACGCCCGAATCTGCTGCTTCTCGACGAGCCGACCAACCACCTTGATCTGGCCACGCGCGAGGCCCTGTCGATGGCACTCAACGAGTTCGAGGGCACCGTCATGCTCGTTAGCCATGACCGCGCCCTGCTACGTTCGGTGTGTGACGAATTCTGGATGGTCTCGCATGGCGGGGTCGCGCCGTTCGATGGTGATCTGGAAGACTATCAGCAATACTTGCTCGACGTCGCCCGGCAAGCACGCGAAGCACTCAGGCAGGCCAGTGCGACTCCGGCCCGGGCCGGGGACCAGGCCAGCGCGGGCCCGCCAAGGGCCAGAAATCCGTCCGAAAGCAGCCTCAAACGCCAGCTTGGCGAAATCGAAGCGCGCATGAGCGCCTTGAATCACGAGAGCGCGCAAATCGAGGCACGTTTGTGCGAATGCCCGCCGGCTGCGGAAATTGCCGAACTCGGCCAACGCCTGAGCGGCGTCACTGTCGAGTTGCAACAGATGGAGACACAGTGGCTGGCCCTGTGCGAGCAGCTCGAGAGCACATCAGCCTGAGCCCGCTCGGGCCTCAGCCCATGTGCAATCCGCCATTGACCGAGAAGTCGGCACCCGTCGAGTAACTGCCATCGTCGGATGCCAGCCAGGCAATGATCGAGGCAATCTCGCTCGGCTCGCCCAGGCGCTTGACGGGCACGGTGGCGACGATTTTCTCCAGCACATCCTGGCGGATCGCCTTGACCATGTCGGTGCCGATGTAGCCCGGACTCACCGTGTTGACGGTCACGCCCTTGGTCGCAAGTTCCTGCGCCAGCGCCATGGTAAAGCCGTGCATGCCTGCCTTGGCGGCCGAATAATTGGTCTGCCCGGCCTGGCCCTTGGCCCCGTTCACGGACGAGATATTGATGATCCGGCCCCAGCCCTTTTCCACCATGTCGGCCACGACCTGCTTGGTGACATTGAACATCGAGTTCAGGTTCGTCTCGATCACCGCGTCCCAGTCTTCGCGCGACATTTTGACGAACATGCGGTCGCGGGTAATCCCGGCATTGTTCACCAGAAGGTCGATGGCCCCGTGTTCAGCCTTGGTCTTGGCAAAGGCGGCCACCGTTGAATCCCAGTCACCGACGTTGCCGACCGAGGCGTAAAACGAGAACCCCTGTGCCTTTTGCTCGGCCAGCCACTTCGCGTGATCGCGCGTGGGCCCGCAACCGGCGATGACCTTGAAGCCCTCCTTGTGCAGGCGCTGGCAGATCGCCGTTCCGATGCCACCCATGCCACCTGTCACGTACGCAACTTTCTGACTCATATTCATTTCCCCTTAATGACGACCAACTCCCTGCGGGTCGCCACCATTGTGACCGCAAAATCAGCGTTCCACAGTTAGGGCAACCCCCATACCGCCACCAATGCAAAGGCTGGCCAGGCCCTTCCTGGCGTTTCTGCGACGCATTTCGTGCAGCAGGGTGACCAGGATACGGCAGCCCGAGGCGCCAATC
>JAKANU010000194.1 GCA_021812315.1 Pseudomonadota bacterium | reverse complement strand
GCCTGCACATCTGCGCCGCTGTCGCCAGCCGGGGCCGCCGTCTTGGCCGGCACCGCGGCTGTCATGGGCGCCGGCGTCGCGACTGGCGCCGGCTTGACGCCGGCACTGGCCGCCGGCGCAACTGCCGAAGCGCTTGGCGCGGCCGGCGGCGCTGACGAGGCGACGGTCGCGGGCTTCGCATTGGGCTTGAACAACTCGCGAATCAATGCCAGCTTGGGCGGAACGGCCCCGTTGGCAGCGTCGAGCTGCAGCGCCTTGTTGTAGGCCTGGCTGGCGAGTCTGGCGTACACGTCGCCGAGGTTTTCGTGGGCTGTTGCGTAGCTCGGATTGGTGCGGATGGCCATTTCCAGCGCGGCGCGTGCCTTGTCAAACTGATTCTGTCCCGCATAGAGGACGGCCAGGTTGTTATAGGGTTCGGGCAACTCGGGAAAGTCCTCCGTTAGTTTGGTGAAGGTCGCAATCGCTTCAGCCTGTTTGCCCATGTTGCGCTGGATCACGCCCTTGAAGAAGCGCATTTGCGGATCCGCAGGTTTGCTGCTGAGAAACGCGTCGGTCTTTGCCAGCGCCTCGCTGAACTTCCCCGCGCGAAGCAACTGGCTGACATCGGTGTATTCGTCAGCCCAGGCTGCCGGGGCCATGCAGGCACCGGCCAGGATCAATAGTCGAACGGCGGCAAGCAAGGTAGTGTGCATGGGTTTCATGGGCCTTTTGGTCGCTACAGGGTGAAGACGCGCCGCATCAGATTTGGCAGGGTTATATACTGCCCCCAATTGTAGCCGCACGGGGGTTGGGCCGGGGGCCCTTGGTTGTGATGACGCCGACGCTGCATGCCAGAGCCGGGGTGGACGAATCTCCAGAGTCTGTTGCCTGAAATATCTATGAGTTTGCGAATTTACAACACGCTTTCGCGTGCCCTGGAGCCTTTGCTGCCCCTGGAGAGTGGTCACGTGCGCATGTACGTTTGCGGAATGACCATTTATGACCTCTGCCACATCGGCCATGCGCGCATGGCGATGGCGTTTGACGTCGTGCAGCGTTGGCTCAAGTGCAGCGGGTACCGGGTCACCTACGTGCGCAACATCACGGACATTGATGACAAGATCATCAAGCGTGCGCTCGAGCGTGGCATCAGCATCCGCGCGCTGACCGACGAGATGATCGCGGTGATGCACGAAGATGTTGGCAAGCTTGGCATCGAGCCTCCCACGCTTGAGCCACGCGCCACGCAATATGTTGCCCCGATGCTGGAGCTGATTCGCAAGCTTCAGGACAAGGGTCTGGCCTATCAGGCCGAGGGTGGCGACGTGAATTACGCGGTGCGAAAGTTTCCTGGCTATGGCAAGCTCTCGGGCAAGTCGCTCGACGACCTGCGTTCGGGCGAACGCGTGGCGGTGCAGGCGGACAAGCAGGACCCCCTTGATTTTGTGCTTTGGAAGGCGGCCAAGGACAGCGAGCCAGAGGATGCCAAGTGGGATTGCCAGGCCTTGGGTTATCCATACCTGAAGGGCCGCCCGGGCTGGCATATTGAATGTTCGGCGATGAGCTGCCAGACCCTGGGCGAGCGTTTTGATATCCACGGCGGCGGGGTGGACCTGCAATTTCCTCACCATGAAAACGAAATCGCTCAAACCGAGGGAGTGACGGGCCGGCCGATGGCCAGTGTCTGGATGCACAACGCCATGGTCCAGCTCGACAGCGAAAAGATGTCCAAGAGTCTGGGCAACTTCTTCACCATCCGCGAGGTGCTCGCCAAGTACGATGCTGAAACGGTGCGCTTCTTCCTGTTGCGCACGCACTATCGCACGGCGCTCAATTACAGCGACGTGCACCTTGACGATGCGCGCCATTCGCTCAAACGCCTGTACACGGCCCTGAACCTGGTGGCACCGACGGCGCTGGCGGTCGATTGGACCGATCCGTTTGCGGCGCGGTTCAAGGCCGCCATGGATGAGGACTTTGGGACGCCTGGCGCGGTGGCGGTGCTCTTTGAGCTTGCCACGGACGTCAACAAGACGCGCGATTCCCGCGCTGCGGGTTTGCTCAAGGCGCTCGGCGCCTGCCTGGGACTGCTGCAGGACGAACCCAGGGCCTTCTTGCGGACCGGGGCTACGCTCGATGAGGACGCCATCTCGAGCCTGATCGGCGCGCGTGCCGCGGCCAAGAGCGCCAGAAATTTTGCCGAGGCGGACCGGATCCGCGAGCAGCTGCTGAAGCAGGGTATCGTCCTCAAGGACAGTGTCAACGGCACCACGTGGGAGGTCGCTTCATGACCACAACTCGGGCTCATCGAGCCGAGAAACACCGAAAGCAGCGCGATGACAGCTACTAAAACCATAGCAGAAGCGATCGCGCGACCGGCCTACTGGGAGGACGCCAAGAAGTTCCTCATGAAGAAGGACCGGGTCATGCGCCGCCTCATCCCTCAATTTGGCGATGCCTGCCTGCAAACCCGTGGCGATGCGTTTGTGACCCTGGCGCGCAGCATTGTCGGGCAGCAGATTTCCGTCAAGGCGGCGCAGACCGTGTGGGACCGGTTTGCGAAATTGCCGAGGAAGGTCACGGCGGGAAACGTCCTCAAGCTCAAGGTCGATGACATGCGTGCAGCCGGGCTGAGCGCTCGCAAGGTCGAGTACCTGGTGGACCTGGCCTTGCACTTTGATGGTGGCGCGGTACACGTCAAGGCCTGGGAGACGATGGATGACGAGGCGATCATTGCGGAGTTGGTGGCCATCCGCGGCATCGGTCGCTGGACGGCGGAGATGTTTCTGATCTTCCATCTGATGCGTCCGGATGTGCTGCCGCTCGACGATGTCGGCTTGCTCAGCGGCATCAGCAAGTGCTATTTTTCTGGCGACGTCGTCAGCCGCAGCGATGCGCGCGAGGTGGCTGCGGCCTGGACGCCGTACTGCAGCGTGGCGACTTGGTATATTTGGCGCTCGCTCGATCCGGTGGCGGTGGAATACTAGCCAGGGATGGCTGCGCAGGGCACGGCCGGGTGCGGGGCGTGAACCCCGTTCCGACCGGTTGAATACAGGAGTTGTTGGTGGCAAAGAAGACATTCCTTGATTTTGAACATGCCGTGGCAGAACTCGAGAACAAGATCGAGGAACTGCGTTACGTGCAGAGCGAATCGGCGGTTGATATTTCCTCGGAAATCGACCACCTGGCCCGCAAGAGCCAGCAACTGACCAAGGAGATTTACAGCGACCTGAGCGCCTGGCAGATCACCAAGATCGCTCGGCATCCGGAGCGGCCGTACACGCTCGATTACGTTGCCGAACTGTTTACGCACTTCGTGGAACTGCACGGCGACCGGCATTTTGCCGACGACCTGAGCATCGTTGGAGGCTTGGCGCGATTCAATGGCACACCTTGCATGGTGCTGGGGCATCAAAAAGGCCGTGACACCAAGGAGCGCGGCCTGCGCAACTTTGGGATGAGCAAACCCGAAGGCTACCGCAAGGCCCTGCGCTTGATGAAGACCGCGGAAAAATTCAAGTTGCCGGTGTTCACCTTCGTCGATACGCCCGGCGCCTATCCTGGGATCGACGCCGAGGAACGCGGCCAATCCGAAGCCATTGGCCGCAACATTTTTGAAATGGCCCAGCTCGAAGTTCCGATCATCACGACGATCATCGGCGAGGGCGGCTCGGGCGGTGCGCTGGCGATTTCGGTGGCGGACCAGGTGCTGATGCTGCAGTATTCGATTTACTCGGTGATCAGTCCGGAGGGCTGCGCGTCGATTCTCTGGAAAACGTCGGACAAGGCGCAGGAAGCAGCGCAAGCGCTGGGCATCACCGCGCACCGGCTCAAGGCACTGGGGGTGATCGACAAGATCGTCAACGAACCGGTGGGCGGCGCGCATCGCGATCACAGGCAGATGGCGGCGTTTTTGAAGCGCGCCCTCAACGATGCGCTGCGTCAGGTCAGTGATCTAAAGGTCAAGGACCTGCTCGATCGGCGCTACGAACGGCTGCAAAGCTGCGGTCGCTTCACCGATACCAAAGCCGCCGAGCGTTAGTCCGGCGTTGCATCTGCCGTGACTGCCACCCTGGCCGAGGCCGTCGCCGGTTTTTCACCCGGCTTGCCGCTGGCGGTCGCCTACAGTGGCGGGGCCGATTCCACTGCCTTGTTGCTGGCCTGTGCGCAGAAGTGGCCGGGCAGCGTCTGCGCGATTCACGTGCACCACGGTTTGCAAGTTGCTGCCGACCGGTTTGAGGCGCATTGCCGCAAGGTTTGCGCCGAGCTTGACGTGAGGTTGACGGTGTGCAGGGTCGACGCGCGGCATCGACCTGGGCAGAGTCCCGAAGACGCGGCGCGGCGCGCACGCTACAAGGCGTTTGACGCTGCGGTGGCCGAGAATCAAGCGTGGGCAGCTATCAAAAATATAGCGCTTGCGCAACACGCCGATGATCAGGTGGAGACCTTGCTGCTGGCCCTGAGCCGCGGAGCGGGCCTGCCCGGCTTGAGCGCCATGCCGGCGATGTGGTCGCGCCGGGGTATCACCTATCATCGTCCGCTGCTGCGTGTGCGCGCCGCAGAAATTCGTGATTGGCTGGCGCAGCGCTGCGTGTCCTTCGTCGAGGATCCGAGCAACTCGGATGAGCAGTTCACGCGCAACCGCCTGCGCTCGCGGCTGCTGCCAGCGCTTGAGGTAGCCGTGCCGCAGTTTCGCGACACTTTCGCGCGCAGCGCGGCGCACGCCGCCCAGGCGCAGGAAGTTCTCGCCCAGGTCGCCGCTATGGATCTGGCCGCTGTGGGCAGTCCGCCGCGGATCGCCGATCTGCAACACCTGGGCCGGGCGCGACAGGCCAACGCGCTGCGTCACTGGCTGCGAAGCGACTTTGACTCGGTTCCCAGTGCTGCACAACTGGATGAACTGCTCGACCAGATTGCCGCCTGCCAGACCCGAGGACACAGCATTGAACTGAAGGTCGGTCGGGGATATGTGCGCCGCGAAGGGCCGGCGCTGCATTGGTACAATCAACCGGTTTTGCTTTAACGAATTCTTCCCATGGCATTGATTGTTCATAAATACGGCGGCACGTCGATGGGTTCGACCGAACGCATCAGCCAGGTCGCCAAGCGCGTGGCCAAGTGGGCGCGTGCTGGCCATCAGATGGTGGTCGTGCCTTCGGCCATGAGCGGCGAGACCAATCGCCTCTTGGCGCTGGCCAAGGAACTGGCCGCGGCCAAGACCGGTGAGGCCTACGGCCGCGAACTCGACATGCTGGCAGCGACGGGAGAGCAGGCTTCCAGCGCCTTGTTGGCCATCGCGTTGCAGGCCGAGGGCATGAGCTCGGTGAGCTACGCGGGCTGGCAGCTGCCGATTCGCACCAACAGTGCCTATACCAAGGCGCGCATCGAGTCGATCGATGACCAGAAGGTGCGTGCCGATTTGCAAGCCGGCCGGATCGTCATCGTCACCGGTTTTCAGGGACTCGACGAGCGCGGCAATATCACCACGTTGGGACGTGGCGGCTCGGACACGTCGGCGGTGGCGGTGGCGGCGGCGATGAAGGCCGATGAATGCCTGATCTACACCGATGTGGATGGTGTCTACACCACCGATCCACGC
>JAKANU010000193.1 GCA_021812315.1 Pseudomonadota bacterium | reverse complement strand
GTAGCGCTCCCAGCGGCCGGATTCGTGCCATAGCTCGGCCGGTTGCACCGCGGGCATCAGCAGTTCGACGGCCCCGCTGCGGTCCATTTCCTCGCGCACGATTGCCTCCACCTTGCGCAGCACGCGCAGGCCCAGCGGCATCCAGGTATACAGCCCGCTGGCCAGGCGCTTGATCAGGCCGGCCCGCAGCATCAGCTTGTGGCTCGCGACCTCGGCATCGGCCGGCGCTTCCTTGAGGGTCGAGACGAAGAACTGGGAGGCTTTCATGGCGGGGCCGAAGGCGGCGCAGACTGCTACGGAACGGAACGTATTGCTGCCGGACGACCCCCGGGCCTAGGGCAGGCGCGGGGTTGCATCGCAGGGGCCGGGTGCAATAATGAATTCAAGACTGAATTCGGGGTTTCATTATGCTCGACCGTGAAGGCTTCAGGCCCAACGTCGGCATCGTTCTGCTCAACCAGCGGAACCAGGTGTTCTGGGGCAAGCGCATTCGCACCCACTCATGGCAGTTTCCGCAGGGTGGCATTGACCGGGGAGAGACACCCGAGCAGGCCATGGTGCGCGAGCTGCACGAGGAGGTGGGGCTCATGCGTGAGCATATTCGCATTGTCGCCCGCACCCGCGACTGGTTGCGCTACGAGGTGCCGGACCGCTACATCCGCCGCGACGCGCGCGGCCATTACAAAGGTCAAAAGCAGATCTGGTATTTGATCCAGTTGCTGGCCAACGACTGGGATTTGAATTTGCGCGCCACCGATCACCCGGAGTTCGACGCCTGGCGCTGGAACGATTACTGGGTGCCACTGGAGGCGGTGGTTGAATTCAAGCGCGGCGTCTATGAAATGGCGCTCACTGAACTGGCGCGCTATCTGCCGCGCAGCGAGCACAGAAACCGATTCCTGCGACAGGGCATGCGTCCACACGAACACGATCGCGATAACGACGCCGCACCGGGAGCCGCCTTCGAGCTGCCCCCGGGCGCCACCTATGAACCCGACCCGCAACTCGGCGCTCGCCCGGACGCTGCGCTCAGGCCCCATGCGCCTTAAGTGCCTGATTGGCCTGGGTGGTGCGCTGCTGGCGCTGGGCGCCGCTGGCCAGTTGGTGGCCGATCCCGACTGGACGGAATCCGAGGCCGGCCCGCCGCCATCGTTCAACAAGGAGCGTCTGATTGCGATCGAAATGCCGCGTTACCTCAGCTCGCGCGTCGCCATTGATCCGGCAACCCTGTCCGTCAGCACCGACGGCGTTGTCCGCTACGTGGTGGTGATCAGCAACGCAAGCGGGTCGATCAACGCCTTGCACGAGGGCATTCGCTGCGCCACCGAGGAAGTCAAAACGTACGCGCGCTATGCGCCAAGCGGTCGCTGGACCTCGATCGCTGAGCCAGCATGGCAGTCCATGACCGGCCCGCTGCCATCCAAACACGCGCTGGCACTGGCGCGACAGGGGCTGTGCGATGGGCACATCGTGCCAGCGGGTTCGGTGCCGGCGATCGTCGAACGCTTGACCCATCCCTATCCTGCACAACCGCGCTAGGCATGCGGCACCGCCGGTGCACCAGCTCAACGGGTCAAGACCAAGTTGTCCCGATGCACCATTTCCGGTTCCGCTACGTAGCCGAGCAGCCTCTCAAACTCGGTGGATGGTTTGCGACAGATGAGCCGCGCCTCTGCGCTGGCGTAATTGGTCAGACCGCGTGCCATTTCAACACCCTGGGCATCGACAATCGCGATCACATCGCCGCGTGAAAAGTCCCCCCTGACCGCCGTCATGCCAATGGGCAACAGGCTCTTGCCCTCATCGCGCACCTTGCGCACCGCCCCATCATCGACCGTGACCGAACCGCGCAGTTGCAAATGATCCGTCATCCATTGCTTGCGTGCCTGCATCTTGCGGGTTTGCGCCACCAGCAGCGTGCCGATGGACTCCCCCTGAGTCAAGCGGATCAGGACGTCGGGCTCCTGGCCCCAGGCGATCACCGTGGAGGCCCCGGAGCCCGCCGCGCGCCGAGCCGCAAGAATTTTCGTGATCATGCCGCCGCGTCCAAGATCTGAGCCGACACCGCCGGCCATGGTCTCCAGGACCGGATCGCCCGCCTTGGCGACGTGGATCAGTTGGGCATTCGGGTCCCGGCGCGGATCGGCCGTGTACATGCCGGGCTGGTCAGTCAAAATCACCAGGGCGTCAGCTTCCACCAAATTCGCCACCAGGGCGCCCAGAGTGTCGTTGTCGCCAACCTTGATCTCATCGTTGACAACCGTATCGTTCTCGTTGATCACCGGCACCACACCGAGCTTCAACAAGCTCATCAGCGTCGAACGCGCATTGAGGTATCGTTCCCGGTCGGCCAGGTCGGCGTGGGTCAGCAGGACCTGGGCGCTGCGCAAACCGTTTTCCCGCAACTTGGTCTCATACATCTGCACCAGGCCCATCTGCCCGACGGCCGCCGCAGCCTGCAATTCATGCACTTCATGCGGTCTTTTCATCCAACCCAGACGCGCCATGCCTTCGGCAATGGCGCCGCTGGAGACCATGACCAATTCGCGCCGCGCGCGCACCAGCACAGCCATCTGGCGACACCACTCCCCGATCGCTGTCTCATCGAGTCCGCGCCCGTCATTGGTCACCAGACTGGAGCCCACCTTGACGACGATGCGTTTGGCATCGCGCAATGTCGTTGAACCATTTTGGACGGTCATATATCCCTGCAAAGCCCGTAAATCATGCGACAGCCGCTATTATTCTCATAGCGACAAGCCTACTCGGCAAGGTCCGCAAAGCGCTGGTCTGGCGCCGCGGGCGTCTGCTCCAGCGCCTGCTGCGCACTGACATGCTGAAATACCGTCTTGATCAGATAATCGCAACCCTCTCGCGTCAGCGCCGAGATTTCGAACACCGGCCCTTTGAACTTGAGGCCCTTGACCACGCTCCTGACCCGGGCATCGCGTTGATCGGGCTCGACCATGTCGAGCTTGTTGAGGACCAGCCAGCGCGGCTTGCGGTACAAGGCGGTGTCGTACTTCTTGAGTTCGTTCACGATCGCCCGGGCCTGTGACACGATATCGACACTGTCATCAAAGGGCGCCATATCGATGACATGCAGCAGCAGTCGGGTACGCTGCAGGTGGCGCAAGAAGAGGTGGCCCAGACCGGCGCCCTCGGAAGCGCCTTCGATGAGCCCGGGCAAATCAGCCACCACAAAACTCTGTTCCGGTCCGACGCGAACCACGCCGAGGTTGGGATGCAGTGTCGTGAAAGGATAGTCGGCGATGCGCGGTCTGGCATTCGAAATGGCACTGATCAGGGTCGACTTGCCGGCGTTGGGCATGCCCAGCAGGCCGACGTCGGCAAGCACCTTGAGCTCGAGTTTGAGGCTTCGCTTCTCCCCCGGCCAACCTGGCGTCTTTTGCCTTGGTGCGCGATTGATTGCGCTCTTGAAGCGCATGTTGCCGAAACCGCCGTCACCGCCCTTGGCGATGGTGATCACCTCGCCCGGCTTGAGCAATTCAAACAGCACCTCGCCCGAGTCAACATCCGAAATGATGGTACCCACCGGCATCTTCAAAGTGATGTCATCGCCGGCCGCACCAAACATGTCCGAGCCCATCCCGTGCTCCCCGCGCTTGGCGTCATGGCGCCTGGAAAAACGGTAGTCCACCAGCGTATTGAGATTCGGGTCGGCGACTGCAAAGACGTGACCACCACGCCCGCCATCGCCGCCATTGGGGCCGCCAAATTCCTTGTACTTCTCGTGACGAAACGATACGCAGCCTGCCCCGCCGTCCCCGGCCGAGACATCGATGAAGGCTTCATCAACGAATTTCATGATTGGCTGCTTTATAAACGAAAAACCCCGCGCAAAGCGCAGGGTCTCGGTCGGGAGCGCGTCCGGCGATTCAGGCCGAGGCGATGCTCACCGTCTTCTTGCTCAATGCACCCTTGGTGGCAAAAGACACCTGACCGTCGATCAGTGCATACAACGTGTGATCCTTGCCCACGCCCACATTCGTTCCGGGGTGAAACTGCGTGCCGCGCTGGCGCACGATGACCGAACCCGCGCTGACCGACTCACCACCGAATCTCTTCACGCCGAGCATCTTCGGCTTGGAATCACGCCCGTTTCGCGTTGAGCCGCCGCCTTTTTTCTGTGCCATGGTAAGTCCTAGTCAGGCTGCAATCGCACCCACCAACAACTCCGTGAAGTTCTGGCGATGTCCTTGTCGTTTCTGGTAATGCTTGCGACGGCGCATCTTGAAAATGCTGACCTTGTCGTGTCGGCCATGCGCCACGACCGTGACACTCACCGTGGCGCCGGACACCCAGGGCGTACCCACCTTCAGTTCGGCGCCGTTGCCAACAGCCAAAACCTGGTCGAATACGATTTCCTGGCCTACGTCCGCAGCAATCTGTTCTACTTTAATCTTCTCGCCGGCAGCAACCCTGTATTGCTTGCCACCGGTTTTTATGACCGCGTACATGTTGACCTCATCTAATTAGCCCTGCAAACAAATTTTCACAGAGCCTGTTACTATAGCATATTCAGCCGTCGCCGCCATGATTCGCGCCGCAGTTCGAATGACCCGGCTGCTGCTTTCTATAATCCGGCAACACCACACGGATTTCTCTTGCAAGTCGATCCCGCCAGCCCCGCCCCGCCCCTTGCCATCGTCGCGGCAGACATGCGCGAGGTCGACAGGGTCATTGCCAGCCGCCTGCACTCGGGCGTCGCGCTGATTGGCGAGGTTTCGCGCTACATCATTGCCGCCGGCGGCAAAAGGCTGCGCCCGGCGCTGCTGCTGCTGACCTGCGGTGCCCTGGGGTTTCGTGGGGAGCAGCGCTTCAATCTGGCCGCGGTGGTTGAGTTCATTCACACCGCCACGCTGCTGCACGACGACGTTGTCGACGACTCGTCGCTGCGCCGCGGCAATGCCACCGCGAACGAAACCTTTGGCAACCCGGCGAGCGTGCTGGTAGGCGATTTCCTGTATTCACGCGCCTTCCAGATGATGGTCAGCGCGCAGAACATGCGCGTCATGGAGGTGCTCGCTGATGCCACCAACATCATTGCTGAAGGGGAAGTGCTGCAATTGATGAACATGCACAACGCCGCACTTGATGAAGCCGGCTACCTTCAGGTGATCCGCTCGAAAACCGCCAAGCTCTTTGAAGCCAGCGCCAGAGTTGGCGCCATCCTTGCCGGCAGCTCCAGCCAGACCGAAGTCCTGTGCGCTGCCTATGGGCAGGCCATCGGTACCGCGTTCCAGGTGATTGACGACGTCCTTGACTACACCGGGGACGCCGCCGTCATGGGCAAGAACCTCGGCGACGACTTGCGCGAAGGCAAGGCGACCCTGCCCCTGATTGTGGCGATGCAACGCGGCACCGAGCAGGAGGCGAACGTGATCAGGACCGCCATTGAAACCGGTGATGTGAGCATGCTCGACGAGGTGGTTGGGATTGTCCGGGCGACCGGTGCGCTTGACGTCGCGCGACTCGCCGCGACGCAGGAAGCACAGCGTGCCGTCGCCGCTGCCCATCAGTTGCCAGCGGGGCCGCATACCGACTGTTTGATACAATTGGCGGCTCTCGCTGGC
>JAKANU010000192.1 GCA_021812315.1 Pseudomonadota bacterium | reverse complement strand
CAGGTCTTAGCGGTAGCCACGTTCTAAACGGGCTGCTTGGCCGACGCAGCGAGAATCGGCTAGGATACCTTCACAAGGAGACCGGTATGAGTGATCGCCACGGTATGCCAATTTGGTACGAGTTGATGTCCAAGGACCCATTGGTAGCACGTCGCTTTTACGCAGCCATTTTGGGCTGGCAAATTGACGAGACGCTCCCGACGGGTTCCACGATGGACTACCGCATGATCAATGCAGGCGACGGCTTGGTCGGTGGCATATTCAAGCTGACCGACGACATGTGCAAGCAGGGTGCGGCGCCATGTTGGATGATGTACATAGGCGTTGATGATGTGGACGCCTGCGTTGGTGCGACTACCGCTGCCGGCGGTTCGGTCCTGATGCCTGCATTCGATATTCCGAATGTTGGGCGTATCGCGATGCTGTCCGATCCGCAAGGCGCGCCGTTTTATGTGATGCGCGGATCGAGTGACGGGAAGAGCACTGCGTGCAATCCCGACAGTGCCGGGCACGGTGCTTGGCACGAACTGCATGCCACCGATGGCGTTAGTGCTACGGGCTTCTATTGCGGGCAGTTCGGCTGGGGCAAGTCACGTGGTGTGGACATGGGTCTCATGGGCGTGTACCAGTTGATCAGTATCGGGGGGCGCGATCTTGGCGGCATCATGACCGACGCCCGCTTTGTGCGACCAGTCTGGCTTGTGTATTTTCGGGTTGACGGAATCGAACTCGCGGCCCGCCGCATAGCTGAAGCCGGTGGTCAAGTGATTCACGGACCAATGGAAGTCCCGGGTGGAGGATGGATCGTCAATGGTCTTGACCCTGAAGGTGCGATGTTTGCCCTGACGGGAACCAGGTAGCTAGCCACGGGCACGTCAGGCCACATGACGCAATGGCTCATGCAACAGACACCCGAAGATCTGCAACGCATCGCCGCACGCACCCTGGCGCACTACGACCAGAACGCCCAAGCTTTCTGGGAGGCGAACCGCGGCCTTACGGCACATAGGTCACGCCTCAGTGGTAAGAACATTGGGAATCGCAAATTCAAACTCGGAGAGCCCGGCATGTCCAGTACCAACCAAGAAATTATCGGTCGAACCCAGATGCAAGACCAAACCGTCAATCACCTAATCAAGTGGGGAGATCACCTCTCGGTCGGCCATCCTGAAATCGATGCCCAGCATAAGGAAATATATGAATTTGGGGCGGAAATCTACGAAAGTTGGCGCGATGGTGTACGCGTTGGAGAACTGCGAATCTCCACCGACAAGCTGTATGGGCTGCTTCGTACTCATTTCATTTACGAGGAACGACTCCTCGCCAAGATCGGCTACGGCGATCTTAAGCGACATGCGGCAGAACATCGGAGCATGCTCAAGGAATTGCAGGCCATGAGCGAACACTTCAAAACCCTATGCGACGATGATGATTCCCCGGGGGGGTCAGTGTTGTCCCCTAACTGGTCGGTGATGCAGTTTATTCTGGGCTTTGCCTTTGGGCATGTGATGACCAGTGACATGAGCTACGTTCAGCCTCTCAAGGTCGGCAGCAATTCTGAACAAGGAACAGATGACAGCGTTTGAGCTGTTTGACCTGCCCCCCGCCAGCAGTGCTTCGTCGGATCAAGCAAGCAGCGGCAGGCACAGCGAGGTTTCGCTAGCGTAGCTGCAGTGCGCGCATTGGAAACGGGCTGTGAACCGCTCGCACTTGATGCCCTGCTCGCGCTTATGCGTCAGCACCAGCGGGCCTTCGCAATCCGGACAGGCGCGCAGCATCGCGATGCTCACTTCCATGCCCCGCACGGTAGCACCGTCTCGCGTGCGAAAGTCCTCGTCCAGGACGATGGTGTGCTGTTCGAACGAAGCAATGCCCCAGCTCTCAATCTGCTCCAGGAGATTGTCGAAAAAGGCAATCGTCCTGGGCGCTTGCTCGATGGCGAGTTGTTTGCCTGACGCCGTCAGCATCGATCTGGGGGCGACCCTGGCGTAGGTAAGCTCCCGGCTCAGCATCTGCACCAGCGCATCGACGAGGCCGCGACCGCGCAGGACAGCCTTGGTAAAGAAGGCGCCCACGCCCAAAGCCCCCAGCTTTTCGAGCCGGTCGGCATCCTGCACGATCCGGGCTGCGCCGATGCACGGCAGGCTTTCGTCGTAAAGAGGGCGCAGCGCAGCGGTCACCGACTCGATTGCCGAGGGTTCCAGGCCATACTCGGCGAGCATTTTCTGCGCCAGCAATGCCGCATGCTCCTCTTCTGGTACGCCGTCCTGATGGTATGCCCCGTCATGAAACTTGCCTGCATCATGGTAAAGGGCCACCAGCGTTGGCAGGAGGGCGTCAACACCTTCCATTACCGATATCTTGTGGGCAATCGCGGCCGTGCGTAGCGTGTGCTCCAGGAGAAACTCCGATGCCACCTGGCCCCTTCGAGCGTTGTAGTGTGCTTCCGCCTCGACCAGCATTTTTTCGATGCTTGCGTAAAGCCCGGGAAAGCGCGCCTCCAGCACGTTTCGCACATTGTTCATGCTTGTTTCCCGGGCCGCATCTTTCGAAAGCAGTCTCGCAGTTCGGTCACGAAGAGTCCGGGCTGCTCGAACGCCGCGAAATGGCCACCCTTGTCGACCTCACGCCAGTGCACGATGTTGGCAAAGTGGCGCTGCGCCCAACGCCGCGAGGGACGCGAAAATTCCTTGGGGAAAATGGTCACGCCGACCGGAATCGTCAGTTGTTGTGTCCTGAAAAAAGCCAGACTCTCCCAATAAAGCCGCGCCGATGATGCAGCGGTGCCGGGAAGCCAGTAGAGCATGATGTTGTCGAGCATGGCATCGAGGCTCAGGGCGCTCTCGGGCTCGCCGCGGTTGTCGGTCCAGGCGTAAAACTTCTCGTAGATCCAGGCAGCCTGGCCAGCGGGTGAGTCGGTCAGGCCATAGCCGAGGGTCTGCGGGCGGGTTTGCTGCTGCTTGGCGTACCCCGAGTCGCTGTCGCGATAAAACTTCATGGAAGCAACGGATGCCTGCTCGGCCTCGGTGAGTTGCGCGTAATCCTCCCGGCCCGGATAGATCAGCGGCATGTTGAGGTGGACGCCGGCGCATTCAGGCCGAGCGATCATGCCGATGGCGGTGCTCACCGCCGCGCCCCAATCGCCGCCCTGGGCAAAGTAGCGCTGGTAACCCAGGCGCTGCATCAGGGCGATCCAGGCGGTGGCGATTCGCTCGACCCCCCAGCCAGTGTGCGTGGGCTTGTCTGAAAAACCGAACCCCGGCAGCGAAGGAATCACGAGGTGGAACGCATCGGCTGCATCGCCGCCATGGGCGGCTGGGTCTGTCAGCGGACCAATCACGTCCAGGAACTCCACCACCGAGCCGGGCCAGCCATGCGTCAGCAGTAGTGGCACGGCATCGGGGTTGGAAGAGCGGATATGCAGAAAATGGATTCGCAAACCATCGATGCAGGTTTGGTACTGGCCGAACGCGTTCAACCGAGCCTCGCAGCGACGCCAATCGTAATCCTGCGCCCAATAGTCGCAGAGTGCCTTGATCCGATCCAACGGCACGCCCTGGGTCCAGTCGTCGACGGTTTCGCGCTCCGGCCAGCGCGTGCTGACCAGCCTCGAGCGAAGTTCAGCGAGCGTCTGCTGGGGAACGCTCAGCTTGAATGGCTCGACCGACTCGCTAACAACAGTGCTCGCTGATGGTGGCAAATTGTTCTCCTCATTTGACCCTTGGGTTTTACCCCAAATCCGGCATGGTCTTGAACTTTCAAAAAGTTACGCACTAATTGTGGTATTGAGGTACTATTATGCAATAATTGATCGCTTGCGGGCGCTGGCTTGCCAAGCTATTGAGCGCACCACACCTGGAGCACGCATGACCTCAGCAACCTCACCTGTCGAGCAAATCCTGGAGCGCTGCCAGACGCTTTCTGAGGACTTGCATTTCAATGCTGTCAAGGAATGGAAGGCTGCGGTGCCGGGTCGCAAGGCAATCGGCCACATGCCGGTCTATGTGCCACGCGAACTGATCCATGCAGCGGGCATGTTGCCGGTTGGCATTCTCGGCGGCGGCGACCAGCTTGAAGTGATCCAGGGCGACGCCTACTACCAGAGCTACATCTGCCGCATCCCGCGCTCGACCATCGAGATGGGCTTGACTGGACGGCTCGATTGCCTCGACGGCATGCTGTTTCCGTCAATCTGTGATGTCATCCGCAACCTCTCGGGAATGTGGCAGATCCTGTTCAAGGACAAGTATGTGCGCTACATCGATGTACCGCAGAACTACGACGACGAGATCGGGGGCAGGTTCTACATGGAAGAGATGCAGGTGCTGCGCGAAGACCTGGCCAAGCTCGCTGGCAAACCCATCACCGATCATGCCATCAACGCCTCGATTGCCGTCTACAACGAGAACCGTGCCGCTTTGCGTGAGCTGTACGCGTATCGGGCGGCGCGTCCGTGGCAGGCGCCAACTTCGGAGGTCTATCTGGTGCAGCGCGCCGGCATGATCCTGCCGCCAGAAGAGCACACGGCGCTGGTGCGCCAATACATCGCAGCCACGGACAGCGTCGCCCGGCCCAAGCGTGACAACGCCCGCGTCGTCCTCAACGGCACGTTCTGCGAACAACCACCGTTGGCCCTGATCAAGTCGATCGAGATGGCCGGTTGCTACGTGGTCGACGACGACTTCATGCTGGTCGGGCGCTGGTTGCTGGACCATGTGCCGGCCGATGGCAATCCTTTGCAGGAACTCTCGAAGGCATTCTTGCACCGCTCGGCAACAACAGCGGCCAAGTATGACCTGACGCGCGAGCAAAAGGGCGTGTTCCTGATGAGACAGGTCAAGACCATGGGTGCCGAAGGCGTGATCTTCGCTGCGCCCTCGTTTTGCGACCCGGCACTGCTGGAGCGCCCCATGCTGCAGGATGTATTGACCCAGCACAAGATCGCGCATACGGCCTTCAAGTACGCCGAAAACACCGGGCAGATGGCACCGATCCGTGAACAGGCCGGCACCTTTGCTGATTCGATCAAACTGTGGAATGCATCATGAATACCGTCGTTAACCCGCCGACATCCATCAAGAAGCCGCAGAACGTCCAGAAAGAAGACGCGATGTGGCTGCAAAAGGAGCTCATCAACAAGAATTACATGGAACTGGCCACCGCCCGCGCGAACAACCGCAAGGTATCGGCTACCTTTGTGCCCGGCAACCTCAACGAGTTGTTGATGTGCTTTGACTTTGCGCGCAGTCTGCCCGAGACCAACGCCCTGCAAAACGGCATGCGCAAGAAGTCCGGCAAGATGATCATGGACGCCGAGCGTGACGGACAGTCGGAAGATGTTTGCACCTACGTCAAAGCCGATCTGGGCTCCATGATGGGGGGCGAGGTTGGCCCCACGGGCGATCCACTGCCACGCCCCGACGTGCTGCTGCTGTCCTACACCGGCTGCTTTACGTTCATGAAGTGGTTCGAGCTGATACGTCACAAATATGGCTGCGAAACCGTCATGTTGCACGTACCCTACCAGGGCGAGGGAAAGATTGCGCCGAACATGCGCGACTATGTCGTCATGCAACTCAAAGACGTGGTCATCCCGGCCCTGGAGCG
>JAKANU010000191.1 GCA_021812315.1 Pseudomonadota bacterium | reverse complement strand
GCACGTCGACGCACTGCGTATGGATCAATTCCTGTAGCCTCGACTTGGTATCGGCCGTGCCATGGATGAACATGGACAACGAGTCGAGTTTGAGCGCGGCAACTTCCACCTGTCCGGTGGTTTCGATTACCAATCGCAGTGCTCCACGAACCGGTGCTCCCCAACCAAACCCAACCATCGGAAGATCAGGTGGCGCGGCCGTCAAGCGCGCCTCTGTCAAGCGCAACGGCCAAAGCGTCAGGTCGTGCGCTGTTCGAAACTCGCAGGCTGTTTGCTCGTGCGTTGGCAGTCTTGCGCGCAACCGCGAGTGCCGCGGCAACAGGTACCCATCGGGCGAACCGCCCTGCGATTTGGAAGGCTCAAAACAAGCGATGCCCATCGCGGGTGTGGGCGCGAGGTACCCCGGATACACCAGATCAAGCAAGCGTTGGGAAAAGCGCGGAAACTCAGCATCCATCTTGAGTTGGATGCGCGCCGACATGAAGGCGAACCCCTCCAGCAGACGTTCCACGTACGGGTCGGCCACTTCGATTCCGTGCATGCCAAGTCGGGCGGCCACTTTGGGGAATTGCTCTGCAAATTCGGCGCCCTGCTCGCGCACATAGGCCAGTTCCCGATTGTAGTAATCCAACATACGCGGATCCATGTCAGGCACCCCCCGTTGCAAGCTGGTCGGTCAATTTCATATACCCGGTCTCCAGGTCAAGCTCCGAACGCAGCAACAATTCGATCGGAAACGGCATCGACCAAAGCTCCCCACGCAGCTCAAACTGTAGCAAGTTGTGATGTCCGAGCGGATCACCCGGTGCGAATGCCTTGACGCTCAAGGACTCCGGCAGAATTCTTGGCTCAAATATGAGTATCGCGTCGTAGATTTTTCGTTCAAGGTCGCGCCAGTCCAGCCCCGAGAAGTTCTTGCCCGACAGCACCGGGATGCCAAAATTGAGTACCGAGCGCCGCACCTCCGGGTAAGCGTCTAACTGCCCTGCGGTGTGGTGGGCGGTGGTGTTGAGCAGCCAGATAAGGTCTCTGAGCACCGTGCGCTTGAGCCGTCCCTTGGATACCACCGCATGCTGTGCGCTCTCCGCCTTCGCGTCGGGCTCGTCGTCAGTCAACCGGTCGAGCAAAGCGGGTTGGAGCCTGTCGCCCTCGGAACGCAGATCGGTGTTGTCTTCCATCTGCGATGCCTTGGGTATCGACAATCAAACGTAGTGGTCGCAGACGGGCTTAGGCCGTCTCAGCATCGCCGGCCAATCCAGGCGCCACGAACGAAAGGGTACGGGTATCAAGAATCGGATGTTCGCCGACATCGCTCATCCACACGCGCTGGCCGAGACCAACCCAAATCTCCGGCGCGCGCTCCAGCCACTCTGTCGCTCGACTTTGCTTGAGCGAATCCGCATTTTCTTGCGTCAGCACCGTGGTTTGCGGATAACGGGTCGGAATCAGGGCTGGCACGCATCCTTCGTTGGGCAGAAGCAATTCCGCGGGCGACCAGACAAGATCGCGCAAATCCGCTGGCGCCTCAATCCTTATGCCCGCACATGACTCGAACGGCAGCCAAAAATATTGCCCGTTGACAAGCACCTCGCACACGGGGCCCAGACGAGTATCGCCATCGGCAAACCACTCGCAGGTCGCACCGTCGACGGTACATGCGCGGGGAACCGCTTCCTCCAGGGCCTGTTGCCGCAACTCCGCCGCAGCGGAAGCCTCTTCCAACCTGTCATGCTGAAGCGCTTCGATGAGCAAGCCAATCCAACCGGGCGGTGCCCCCAATACCTGCGGCCTGCGCTTTCCCGCAAAGACGCCAGCGCGAAACACTTCGCAGCGTATGGCCTCGCGATACATCTGCGCCATCGCAAGGGCCTTTGCGTCGAGTTGCCCACACACCTGCAACTGTCCCAGAGCGCGCTGCCAATCCCCCAAGACGCAAAGTAACTGAAACAAGTGAATGCGCAACTTTGCCGAGCCCGGGTCCGCCTTGACCTTGACCTGGAGCTCGTGAAGTTGTTGCGCAAGCGTTGTCATGATTTGCTCCGTTCCTCGTCGAAATCGGCCCGATCACCCGCCAATCGCGCAAGCGACACCTGCGGCTCGACATCGGCGCCAAACTGGTACGGGAATCAAACCGACTTGTTGAGCTTTTGATCCCACGTCGCGTTGGTCGAACTGCCCTTGCCACCCGTCTTGGTCTGCTCCCAATACTCGGTCTTGATTTTGGCGAACCCAATGGATACCTGAACATGCGGAATCTGGCTCTGGGAACCGCTGAAATGCACGCCGGTGACAACCAAATCGGTCAACGTGATCTCGAGGTAAGTCCAACTCTTGCCAGCGCCGCCCATCTTGGTGGCATGTAACTTCGCTGTCCCGTAGTGCTTGTGATCGGCACAGCCTGCCATCAGGTTGGGAATCGCTTTTTCCAGTTGGCAGGTGATCTGGAAGTCGTTGTACGACACCGTTCCCACGCCGCCACCGCCGCCGTAGCCGACAGAACTGGTGGATTGCAATCCCTCACTGTAGGATTCCACGTCAATCCAACCTTTGTGTTCCTCCTCCGCGCACTCGCCTGTCACGCCCTCAATCTGCAAAAAAAGATTTCCTGCCATGATTTTCTCCTTGAATAACAAACGCCCCACTACCAAGAATCACCGCCACTCCAACGCTCGCGGCCGCCCGACGGCGTCCAGTCACGGGCGTGGCTAGTTCACCATTCCCGACACCCTTCTCTAATTGCCGGCACCACCCTTGATCGAGGGAAGTTTCGAGACCAATCGCAGCGAGACCGTCAGTCCCTCAAGTTGATAATGCGGCCGCAGGAAGAACTTCGACGTGTAGTAACCGGGGTTGCCCTCGACCTCTTCCACGACCACCTCGGCTGCAGCAAGTGGCTTGCGTGCCTTGGTTTCCTGGGTCGAACTTGCCGGGTCTCCATCAACATAATTCATGATCCACTCGTTCAACCATTTCTGCATATCAGCACGTTCACGGAATGACCCAACCTTGTCACGCACGATGCACTTGAGGTAATGGGCAAACCGGCAGCAGGCAAACATGTACGGCAGGCGCGCTGCCAGATTGGCGTTGGCGGTGGCATCGGCGTCGTAGTATTCGGCCGGCTTGTTCAGCGACTGGGCACCGATAAATGCCGCCAAATCGGTATTTTTCCGATGTACCAAGGGCATAAAGCCATTCTTGGCCAGTTCGGCCTCCCGGCGATCGCTGATCGCGATCTCGGTCGGGCACTTAAGATCCACCCCCCCGTCGTCAGACGGGAAAGTGTGCGCCGGAAGGTCGGTGACAACGCCGCCCGACTCGACTCCGCGAATCGATGTACACCAGCCAAACTCCTTGAACGAACGGTTGATATTGGCTGCCATCGCATATGCCGAATTTGACCATGTGTACTTTGCATGCGTGCCACCTTCGGTGTCCTCCTCGAAGTTGAATTCATCGACCGGATTGGTCTTCACACCATAGGGCATCCGCGACAGGTACCTGGGCATCGCCAAGCCAACGTACTTGGAGTCGTCAGAGTCTCTCAATCCTCGCCACGCAGCGTACTCGGTGTTCAGGAATATCTTTGTCAAATCCCTCGGATTGGCAAGTTCTTGCCACGAATTCATCTGCAACAGATTCGGCGATGCCCCGGCAATGAACGGCGCATGTGCGGCCGCCGCAACGCGCGCCATTTCGCCGAGCAACTCAACATCGGGCGCACCATGATCAAAGTAGTAGTCACCCACCAGACAGCCATATGGCTCACCACCGAACTGGCCATACTCCTCTTCATAAAGCTTCTTGAATATCGGACTTTGATCCCAACCAGTGCCTTTGTAGCGTCGCATGGTTTTGCGTAGATCGTTTTTCGAAATATTCAAGACGCGGATCTTGAGCATCTCGTCGGGATCAGAGTTGTCCACCAAGTATTTCAAACCCCGCCACGATCCTTCCAGCTTTTGGAAATCTTCATGATGAAGGATCAGGTTCACCTGGTCCGACAGCTTTTTGTCGAGCGCAGCAATCAGGGCCTCAATGGTACGGTAGGCATCCGTGGAAATCGTATTGCTGTGCACCAGTGCTTGTTGGGCAAGGGTCTGCACTGCCGACTCGATGGCGCCACGCGCCTCGTCGGTCTTGGGCTTGAACTCCTTGCTTAGCAAAGAGGCGAATTCACTGCCCTGATACTCAACCTGACTAAGAGGGGACGCGGACTGGGTTGCGTTTGCCATGTTCTCTAACTCCTTGGATAATAGGGATCAAGCGGCCGAATCCGTCGGTTTGGCTGCCGCTGAAAGCGAGTTCAGAAGAGCCGAATCCTGCAGCACTTTCGCCAGCAGTTCCTCGGCACCCGACTTGCCATCCATGTATGACAACAGGTTATGCAGTTGGGTGCGCGCCTCCAGCAACTGGTTGAGAGCACCTACCTTCTTGGCAACATTGGCGGGTGAAAAGTCGTCCATGCTCTCGAAACTGACATCGACCGACAAATACCCCTCGCCGGTGAGCGTATTGGGAACGTTGAACGCAACGCGAGGCTTGATCGCCTTCATGCGAGCATCGAAGTTGTCAAAGTCAACTTCCGTAAATTTGCGGTCAGCAATGTCGGGCAGCGCCACTTCAGATTGCCCAGACAAATCGGCCATCACGCCCATCACAAACGGAATCTGTATCTTCTTCTCGGAGCCGTAAACCTCAACGTCATACTCAATCTGGACGCGTGGCGCGCGATTCTTGGCAATCCACTTTTGGCTGCTCTTTTTTGCTGACATGGTTCAGTTCTCCTGTTAATAAGATGGAACATACATTCGACGCGAATTCGATGTCATCAAGCCTCGTCAACGTCCTTCGCGCCGGTAATCATCTGCAGATGAGACATGGAGTCGGGCGAAAGCTCTCGCATGATGCCAATAAAATCCATCCCCAGCATACGCTCGGCCCGTCGCGCAAACAACGCTGCCGGATTGCTGGGCTCGTGGCGTTCCAGATATTCGCAAACTCTTTGCAACGCGCGACGCACGTCGTCCCGCGACCTTATCTCGCCGGCGACCACGACCCCGGTTCGAGACGAGGTATCGCCGCCTGCCACCACATCGTCTGCCAACCCGACATCGTCATTGCCGCTTTGCGCAGCCTTGGCGCGACCGATTGCTGCACCCACCACTTTGATCAGCGATTTCAACGCGGAAAAATCAGGCTGGTCAGCGCCCGCAAAGGACTCTTCAATCAACCCGGTCAGGGACGTGACCGTCACCGCCCCTTGTTCGAAGGCCGCAAGGGCCTCGGAACCCTCCGCCGCCGCATCGGCAAGGATTGACGAAATCTGCGCATCCGAATAACGCGCTGCCGCATCATTCGACGCACACATTTCTACATCACGCACCGTCAGCAGCAGCGTACGATTGGCCAACGGAGCACCGCGCAGCGCGCGCATGATGTCCGAGCCGCCGGCATAACTGCCCACGCCGTCGGAGAGTTCGCCAAACGAGTTCAACCTAAGGTAGGGATCCTCTTCGCCATCAACCACCAACTTTGGATGCACCTCGTTCCAGAACTGCTGGCACAACGCGAGCATCAGTCCAACACTCGCAGCGAAGCCTGGGACCC